>JBDSWH010000323.1:0-2889 GCA_039926785.1 Gammaproteobacteria bacterium | reverse complement strand
CTTCTCGTTCTCCGCGTTGCGTTCGCCTTCCTTGCGGAAGGTCCGCTCGATCATCAGTTGCACGAGGGGAGGGTCCAGCTCCGTGACGGCGAAGAAGCTCCACTGCAGCACGCGGGCCTGCTCCTGTTCACCCGTGGGCCACAGGTGGCGGCCGTATTTCTTGGCGAGGTACAGATTGATCGCCATCGACTCCGACAGCGTGAAGTCGTCGTCCGTGATGACCGGGATCTTGCCGATCGGGTTGATGTCCCGAACGGCCTTCGATTTGTCGTCCCTGGTGGCGTAGCGGGTGAGGTCCTCGTGCTCGTAGGGGACGCCGCACTCCTCGGCCATCCAGAGGACGCGGGACGAGCGGGAACGGGCTGGACCGTAGATCTTCAGCATGGTGGGCCCCTGTTGACCAGACTTGTTGTTTAGACTTCTTGCTTGGACTCTTGGCCTCAGTGTAGCCCCGGCAACCCATCTTGGCAGCGTTCGACGATCTGGTGACCACCCTCGGGGCGCTCGGGAAACGCCAGTTGTACCGGCGTCGCCGGGTCGTGGCCAGTGCGCCCGGCCGGGAGACGGTCGTCAACGGCCGGACGATGCTCAATTTCTGCAGCAACGACTACCTGGGTCTGGCGGCCGATCCCCGGGTCAGCGCCGCCTTCAAGGCGGGGGTGGACCGCTGGGGCGCCGGCGCCGGTGCGTCCCACCTGGTGAGCGGCCACACCGCGGCTCACGAGGAACTGGAAGAGGCCCTGGCCGAGTTCACGCGTCGTCCCCGGGCGCTGCTCTTCGGCAGCGGGTACGCCGCCAACCTGGGTGCCATCAACGCGCTGCTGGGCCCGGGCGACCACATCTTCGAGGACCGGCTGAACCACGCATCGCTGCTCGACGGGGGCTGGTTGTCCCGTGCCCAGTTCACATGGTTCGCCCACGCGGATGCCCGGGACCTCGATGCGGGCCTGCTCGCGTCAGCGGGTTCGCAGCGTCGCAAGCTGGTTGTCACCGACGGAACCTTCAGCATGGATGGCGATCTGTGCCCGCTGCCCGAGCTGGCGGCGGTGGCCCGGCGGCACGAGGCCTGGCTGATGATTGACGATGCCCACGGCCTGGGTGTCCACGGACCGGACGGCTGTGGAGTCGTGGACCCGGCACTCCATGGCGTGGCCGACGTACCCGTGCTGGTCGGCACTCTCGGCAAGGCCTTCGGCACTGCCGGCGCCTTTGTCGCGGGCAGCGAGACCCTGGTCGAGACACTGGTCCAGCGGGCGCGCAACTACATCTACACCACCGCCTTGCCGTCCGCGGTGGCTGTCGCGACGCTGGAAAGCCTGCGCATCGCCCGCGCTGAGGAGTGGCGGCGGGAGAAGCTGGCGGTGCTGATTGCGCGTTTTCGCTCGGGCGCTGCCCAACTGGGACTCAAGCTGCTCCCATCGACGACGCCGATCCAGCCGCTGGTGGTGGGCGAGTCGGCTGCGGCCCTCGCCGCCAGCGCCGCCCTGGAGGAGCGGGGCATCCTGGTGCCCGCCATCCGGCCGCCCACGGTTGCCGCCGGTACGGCACGCCTCCGGGTGACATTTTCAGCCGCCCACGAACTGGCCGACGTGGATCGACTGCTGGAGGCCCTGAACGCATGACGCCCCGCCGGTACTTCATCACGGGCACCGACACCGGCGTCGGCAAGACCCTGGTAGCCGCCGCCCTGCTGCTGAACGCCCGCGCCTTTGGCCGGCGTGCCGTGGGCGTCAAGCCAGTCTCCGCAGGCTGCAGTACGGTGCAAGGCCGACTGGTCAACGACGATGCCCTGCTGCTCCAGGAGCACGCCAGCATCCGGCTCGACTACGCCCTGGTCAATCCCGTGGCCCTCGAGCCCGCATTGGCGCCCCACATTGCCGCCAGCCGAGCCGGCATCAACCTGAGTGCGGCGACGCTCGCCAATCAGGTCAGCCGGGTCGACGTGCCGGAGCACGACGTCGTGCTGGTCGAAGGGGCGGGCGGGTGGCTGGTGCCCCTCAACGACACCGAGACAATGGCCGATGTGGCCACCTGGCTCGGCTATCCGGTCATCCTCGTGGTCAGCATGCGACTGGGCTGCCTCAATCACGCGCTGCTCACCGCCGCCGCCATCAAAGCCGCCAGGCTGACCCTCGCTGGCTGGGTGGCCAATTCCACCGGCCCCGCCATGGAAGCCTTCGACGACAACCTGCGGACGCTGGACGAGCGCCTGCCGGCGCTGAGATTGGGGACCGTCCCCTTCCTGGGTTCTGATGTAACCCCGGAGAAAGTGAATACCTGGCTGGATGGCACTTCGCTGTTCAGCCCCTAGGGTTACCACTTTCTCCACTACCAGGCCGGATTTGTCGCTGGCAAGGCGTTGGATCAGGGGGAATAGTGACTTGGAAGGTGTCCCATGCAGGCCTTCCCCCTATACACTCCTCCTTACACTTTCCGATTTTGTAAGGAGGAGTTCCTCAATGTTGTTCGCCACCATCACCAGCAAAGGGCAGACGACCATTCCAAAGGGCGTACGCGACGCTGCGGGACTGAATCCCGGTGACCGGATTCACTTTACGGTACTTGCCGACGGCACCATCATCGTCCGGCCCAAGACGAAGAGCATACGGGAAATCGGCAGAAAGCCGGCCCGTGGCCGCCGGGCGTCCATTGCGCAGATGAACCGGTAGCCAGTTCCGGCAATGCTCGGCATTGATACCAACGTACTGGTGCGCCTGCTCATCGTCGACGACCAGCTCCAGTCGCAACGGGCGCAGCGGTTGATACAGCAGGCGGTCCAGCGAAATCAGGTGGTCTGGGTATCACTTCTCGTGCTCATTGAAACCGAATGGGTGCTTCGGAGCCGCTACGGCCTGGGAAAGCCGGAAACGCTAAAGATCCTGGTAGCCC
>JBDSWH010000322.1:0-7017 GCA_039926785.1 Gammaproteobacteria bacterium | reverse complement strand
GATCATCATCGACGCGACGAGGCAGTGGAAGGAAGAGGGTGGTCGCGACGAGTTCCCCTCAACGAACCGGGCGCTGCTGGAGCAGGGCATGCCAGGAGTCTTCGCGGAGGTCGACCGGTTGTACGGGACGGCGCTGACGAAGTGGCAGCCGTTGAAGGCGTAAGGGAGACGGCGATGGGAATTGTCTGGTTCATCATTATCGGGATGGTAGCCGGCTGGCTTGCCGGTCAGATCATGAAGGGCAGCGGCTTCGGTGTGCTCGGGGACATCGTCGTCGGAATCGTCGGCGCTTTCCTGGGCGGGATGCTGTTCAATCTGCTGCAACTTCCCTGGGGCGGCCTGTTCGGCTCGCTCGTGGTCGCCACCATCGGCGCCATCTTGCTCATATTCCTCGTGCGGCTGATCAAGCGTGCCTGAGGCGGAACAGGTACCGCATCCGGTGCAGTTCCGTCAGAGCCCGATGGTGAACATCGACGACGTGCTTCTCGGGTTGCAGGACGGGTTCCGCGGTCCGGACAGGAGATACGTAATCATCAGCCACCTGCATTTCTGCCAGTACTCCAACGTCGGCACAACGTACACCAAGCCTGCCGCCTTCACGCCTACCGCCTGAAGAGCAGGCACGCTGCCTGTTCGACGAATAACCCCTCTTCGGAGAGGTTTTTTTTTTGCCCCGGGATATCGCCGATACTGTCGACCTTGGATCCGGCAGGTACCGAGGGCTGAAATGGACACTGACGTCCTGATTGTCGGCGCCGGCCCGACCGGCCTGATGCTGGCCAACCAGCTCGCCCGGCGCGGCGTGCGCGCGATCATCGTCGACCGCCATGCAGGCCCGTCAAAGCACACGCGGGCTCTGGGCGTACAGGCCCGCACCATGGAGATTTACTCGCAACTCGGCATCGTCGACCGGGCACGCGAACTCGGCAAGGTGGGTGCCGGCGCCGACATCTGGGCCCGCGGCCGCCACATGGCGAGAGTTCCTCTCGGCAGTGCGGGAAAGGATCTCACGCCGTACCCTTACATTTTCATCCTGGGACAGGACGACAACGAACGCATCCTGGGCGACCGGCTCCACGACTGGGGGCTGGCGGTGCAATGGAATACGGAACTCATCGCCCTCGACCAGCAGGCTGGCCGGGTCGTTGCCACGCTCAAGCGGACCGATGGCACAAGGCGCACGATCAGCGCCGCGTGGGTGGCTGGGTGCGACGGTGCGCAAAGCGCCGTTCGCGAGCTGAATCGTATTGGTTTCCCGGGCGCGCCCTATGAGCACGTGTTCTTCGTGGCCGATGCGAACGCCACCGGCACCATGGTGCCTGACGAGGTCAACGTGTACCTGCTGGCGCAGGGCTTTCACCTGTTCTTCCCCATGCGCGGCCAGGGCCATTGGCGCATCGTCGGTATCCTGCCGACAGCCTTGCGCGGCCGGCAGGACCTGGCTTTCGATGACGTTATTCCCCTGATTCGGGCTGAGGCCGGCGCGGGCCTGACTTTCCAGGGGTGCTCCTGGTTTTCAACCTATCGTATCCATCACAGGGCCGCGGCCCGGTTCCGCGACCGGCGCTGCTTCCTGCTGGGCGACGCGGCGCACATCCACAGCCCCGTCGGCGCCCAGGGCATGAACACCGGATTGCAGGATGCCTACAACCTCGCGTGGAAGCTGGCGCTGGTCGTCGCGGGCGCCGCTGCTCCGGCCTTGCTGGATACCTACGAGGAAGAACGTCTGCCCGTGGCGCGGCGCCTGCTGGCCACGACCGACCGGGCATTCAGGCTGATCGTTTCCGACAGCTGGCTGGCGGCCCTCTTGCGCACCCAGGTGCTGGCCCGGATTGGCGCGCTGGCCCTGAAGCTCGAGCGGGTCCAGACGGCGGCGTTTCGCACCGTCTCGCAGCTTGGAATCCACTACCGGGCCAGTTCACTGTCACGAGCAACGGGCGCGCCTGATCGGCACGGGCCGCAACCGGGCGACCGGTTTCCCTGGCTGCAGCTGCGGTTTTCGGCCAACGGTCCCGTGGAGGATTCGTTCCAGAAACTCGACGACACACGATTCAACCTGCTCTTGTTCGGACAACCGATGCCCGATGGCGTCCGACTGGACCACGACGGTCTGTTCGCGGTTCACGCCATCCCCGTCGATGCGTTCAATGAAAACGTCCGGGCCCGGGCGAAGATCGCCAAGCCGTCGTTCTACCTGTTGCGTCCGGACGGCCATGTCGGCTTGCGTGGCGGCCATCTCGATGTTGCCGCCATCTCCCGCTACGCCTCCGAGTGGCTTCGCGTCCCGGCTTCGGCTGGAGGGATGCCGACGTATCGTCCATGATGCGTTGACGCCGACATGTTGAGGTACGCAGGGTGGAGTTCAGGGACTACTATCAGATTCTGGGTGTGGAAAAGGCAGCCACTGCGCCGCAAGTGAAGGCGTCCTACCGGAAGTTGGCCCGGAAATTCCACCCGGATGTCAGCAAGGAACCCGATGCGGCGCGGCGCATGACGGAGGTCAACGAGGCGTACGCTGTCCTTTCGGATCCGGAGAAGCGTGCGGCCTACGACCAGATCGGCAGCGGTCGCCAGGCGGGCGAGCAATTCCAGCCGCCACCCGACTGGGGCGCCGGATTCGAATACTCGGGCGCAGGGCCGGGCGCAGGGCCGGGGGCAAGCCAGGGCACCGATTACAGCGAGTTTTTTTCCAGCCTCTTCGGCACCGCCAGTGGCGCGCGGGGGCCGCAACAACAGCGCGGTGGCGATCACCATGCCAAGATCGCCATCGAGTTGGTGGATGCCTACAACGGCGCCACTCGGCAGCTGACCCTGCGCAGCGCCGCACCGGACGAGTCGGGCCGTGTCGCGGTGCGGGAACGCAACCTGACGGTGCGCGTGCCCAAAGGCGTAACGGAAGGTCAGTTCATCCGTCTTGCCGGCCAGGGGAGCCCCGGTTTCGGCGAAGGGCCGGCGGGCGACCTGTACCTGGAGGTGGTCATCGCGGCCGACCCGCGCTACCGCCTCGAGGGGCGGGACGTGCACCAGTCCGTACCGGTGACCCCGTGGGAGGCGGCGCTCGGCGGGGCCATCGAGGTGCAGACACCGGGCGGTCGCGTGCAGGTCAAGATTCCCCCCGGCTCGCAAGCGGGGCGCAAGCTCCGGCTGAAGGGTCGCGGGATACCGGGCGGAACGCCGGGTGACCTCTACCTGGGGCTCAACGTCGTGCTTCCGCCCGCGACGACGGACAAGGCCCGGGAACTCTACGCCACCATGGCTCGCGAGCTTGCCTTCGATCCCCGCCAGGGCACAGGAGCTGAATCATGACCGATCTGGAGATTGTGTCCGGCGTCTTGCTGGATGACGTGGCGCTTACCCTCGACGAACTGGCATGCGCCTGCTCAGTCCGGCCCGACTGGATCGTCGACCGGGTCCGGGAGGGCCTCCTCGCGGGAAGAACCGTGCCGGCAGCCGAGTGGCGGTTCACGAGCGCGGAGCTGATCCGCACTCAGCGCCTCGTGTACCTGGAGGTGCACATGGACGCCAACCGGGAGGTCGCCGCCCTGGCAGCCGACCTGATCGAAGAGGTGCAGCGGCTGCGGAAAATGCTCGCCGTGGTCGGACCGCCCCCTTCCCGGGACGCCAGCTAAGGGCTTGCCGCGTTGCAAATTAGGGTCGGGTCAGGTCCTGTAGCGTGACTTGCAGCAACGCCTGCGGGGGCCCGTGGCCGATAGCCTGCAAACGTCCCCACCGGGTTGTCTTGCATGGCTGCGTCGTGGCTGGCTGGTAGTGTCGGCATCAAGGCGCGCCTCAGCGTCGCCTTTGGCGCCGTCGCACTGCTGGCCGTTGCAGCAAACCTGCTGGTCGAGCACGGGCCATCGATGATCCCCGCGACGATGCTCCGCCAAACCCGCGACCCCGCCGTCGGAATAATTCCGCCCGCCGAGCCCTCGCCCCCAATATCCCGGCCAGACTCCCGACCGCTCCTGACAGCGTTGGGCCGCTTCGGCCTGGCGACCCACCGACGACTCGGCGAGCAGACGGACGGCGCGGTTCGTGAGGCGACCATTGCCTCCACGGAGCTGTCTAATGAATGGTCGACGTTCCGTCGCCAGGCAGTGCTCCTCCGGGGTGGCGGCGAACTGGACAAAGCCGGCGCCTCGCTGCAGACACAGCTCAAGCAGGCGCAGATTCTCGTTGCCGCGGCCGATGAACGACGCCGGCTTATCAGGGATTACGACCAAGCCTTCGACAGCCTGGATTCCCGGATCAAGGACGCCATTGACCGCGCCTGGAAAATACTGGGACGCGTGGTGGCCAGGCAATCGCTGATTGAGATGAGTCGCTCTCTGGATAAAATCCGGCCCGACCTCGCCATTCTTTCGAAGGAAGGCGCCGGCGACGACGATGTCATCGCCGTCATTGCCGCGAACGAAATGGAGTTCGCCTCCACGCTCGAGAAAAACCGGAAGAGCCTGGTGCGCTCCCAGGGACCTGCCTGGGTGGAAGGCCTGCAGTCGGAATTGACGACCTTCCTGAAAGCTGGCCAAGCGCTTGGCCAGCTGAATGCCACCCAGCACCAGTCACTGAAGCGTTTTGACACAGCCAATTCCTCCCTGTCGGCTCGGGTGAAGGCGATTGCCGCAACCAGCCTAGCGGGGGCCGTAACCAGTCCAAAAAAAGTGAGTTCCACGGAAAGCCCCGCTCCAGGTCCATCGACCCGGGCACGAGTGCGAAGGCACCCCGCCGGCCAGGCAACATGGCTGGAAACCGAGTTACTGCAGGATAGAAGCCGGCTCATTGCGTGGTTGAGTGGCGGCGTGCTTGCGCTTCTCCTGTGGATCTCCGCCGCGACCGTGCTCAGCATCCTCCGTCCCGTCCGGGGGCTGATGCTGGCCACCCGGCGGCTAGCCGACGGCGAGTCCGACGTACTCGTGCCCCGGGGAGGCATCCGGGAGCTGGATGCACTCGCCGTCTCGTTCAACCAGATGGCCGAGAGGCTGGTGGCGGCCCAGGGGCTGGCACGCCAATATCATTCCCAACTGGAGGAACGCGTGGAGGAACGCACGCGCCAGCTCCAGCACCTCGCTGAGCACGATCCTCTGACGCAGCTTCCCAACCGCCGCCAGCTCTTCGTGCGTCTGAATACAGCATTGCAATCGGCGGCCGAAGAGGGCCGCTGTGTCGGCGTCTATTTTCTCGATCTCGACAACTTCAAGAACATCAATGACAGCATGGGTCATGTCTTCGGTGACCGGGTGCTGCAATGCCTGGCCGAGCGTCTGCGCGAAGTGTGCAGTTCGTTCGGCTTTGCTGTCCGGCTGGGTGGTGACGAATTCACGGCAGTCGTCGAAACCGCAGAGAATACCGATGAGATCGTGGCCGCAGGCTGGGAACTCGTGCGCGCATTCCAGAAACCCCTGGCCGTGGACGGCCGCGACCTGTCGCTGAGCATCAGTGTCGGTGTGAGCTTTTATCCCGATCACGAAGTGGATGCGGTGGCGCTCCTTCGTGCTGCCGACGCCGCGCTGTTCAGGGCGAAGGCACTGGGTCGCGGCCAGTTAAACGTCTTCAGTCCCGACCTGGTGGTAGCGGCATCGTCCCGGTTCAACACCGAGCAGGGGTTGCGGCGGGCCGTGGAACGGGGCGAATTCGAGTTGTTTTTCCAGCCGGAGATCAACGCGGAAACCGCACAGGTGGAATTGGTTGAGGCGCTTCTCCGCTGGCGGTTGCCCAATGGCCAGTACGTTACGCCGGTCGACTTCCTGCCCGTCGCAGAAGACTCGGGACTCATCGGGCAGATCAGCGACTGGGTGGTGCGAACGGCGGTGGAAACCGCCGCGCGCTGGCACCATGGATCCTGGCCCGACGTGCGAGTGGCGATAAATATCTCGTCGCGCCAGCTCCTCGACTCCAATTTCGTTGACGATCTGCAGGAACTCCTGCGCCAGCACCAACTTCCCACTGGTTGCATCGAAATCGAACTCACCGAAAATGTCCTGCAGACAGGTACCGCGACAATCCAGTCCCTCTGTCGACTGAGGGCAGCTGGCTTTGGGATTGCACTGGACGATTTCGGCACAGGCTACTCGTCTCTCGTATCGCTGGAGCAGCTCCCTCTGTCGCGAGTAAAGCTGGACCGGAGCCTGATCGACAGTATCGACACCAGCGCCCGGTCCATCGCCATTGCCCGCGCCGTTATCGGCCTGTGCAACAGCCTTGGCATGCAGATTACCGCCGAGGGCGTCGAGCGACCCGAGCAACTCCATGCCCTGGTCGGCAATGCGGGTATGTACCTCCAGGGCTATCTCTTCTCACCCGCCGTTCCCGAAAGTGAACTCCTGGAGGTCGTTTCCACCATGGCGGCGCGAGTTCAAGCCCTGGTGCAGGCCTCGACCCAGCCCTCTACCCGTGCCACACAAACCCGACGCGCCCTCAGCAGCGTGCGGTAGCCGAGCCCGGTCGACCCTCAGGGGCCAGTGTCGATAATCTTTCCGGTTTATCCCCGCGGGGTCCGGTAAGTGTCGAAATCTGGCGCCCGGCTCCCTCAGGCCTTGCGGCCGCGCCTCCCGTGCAGTACGTTGGCGATACGAGGCTGAGCAATGGCCTCATTAAAAGAATTCGACCACGGGGTGACTCTAATGAATCGCATCGCTCGGCTTGCATCGGTCCTGCTCCTCACGGCGGGTTCCTTTCCCCTGGCCGCCAACGCCATCACCCAGGTGGTCCAGTTCAACGTGCTGAATGCCTCGGCGACCCTGCCAACCGCATTCAATGTCGGCGACAACCTGCGCCTGGACACGCTGGTCACCAGCCAAGTAGGCGCGCTGCTCCAGGCGATCACGTTCACCGTCGGGGCCAACGTCGACAGCCTCATTGGCGAAGCGGCCTGGGAAGTGAACACCGTCGACGGCACCGGACCGCGACTGAGTGGCGTCAACATCGACATCGTCGATGCGAGCGATGCCGTGGTTATCAGTGACACCTTCCTTGGCACACTGGGTGGTTTTGCGATATCCGGATTGTCCGGCAGCATCG
>JBDSWH010000321.1:0-8185 GCA_039926785.1 Gammaproteobacteria bacterium | reverse complement strand
TCAGCGCCTCGGCCAGGGACCGGCCGGGTTTCGTCGGCCGGGGCCTGAACACCGCGTCGAGGGAACGCGGTGAACTGACCGTCGTCGATACCACGCGCATGGAGTGGATGCCAAACATCTACGAGGGCGACCAGCAGCGCTTCCTTAAATTAAAGCTGCTGTACAACGATCCCGCGCCCAAGAACGATCCCCAGAAGGGTTTCGTCACCATGATGTGCTGGGCCCCTCCGGGTTGGTCTGACAACCGGATGGTGCATCATCCGGTCTTCGAAGAGGCCTACACCATCGACGGGCACCTGGACTACAACTTTGGCCGCCTCGATGCCGGTACGTACTTCTTTCGACCGGCCCGCGTGAAGCACGGCCACTTCATCTCCGGCGAGGAGAAGGGGTTTACCGGAATCTTCCGCATGGACGGTTCGATCATCAACTGGATCACCATCAACGAGAAGGTGACCGTTGAAGGTACGCCGCTCAACTACGATCCGCAGACCCAGGGACCATTGATTGCCGGCATTCCTGTGCGGTCGCGCACCGCTGGTGAGTGGGACAAGGACGGCTGGTGAGCAACAGCTTGGGCGGCAGCGCCCAAACCGGCGTCAAGAGCGGCGTCAAGCGTGAAGTCCGGGGCGGGGCGATCGACATCGTCTGCAACCTCTTCACGCCGCAGGAGGTTGCCAACGGCCAGACGGGCCTTGATGACGCCTTCAAGGCCCAGGTCCGCATGCCGCCGGAGATTCGCGGCGGTGTCACCGTCGAGAATTACCTGCAGCGCATGGACCGGGCGGGCATTGAACGCTCACTGCTGGTCGCGGTGCGCGCTGGCGACATCAACGTAAGGGGCGGGTTCGAGCTGCCCTATGAGCGGGTGAGAGACGTCTGCGGGCAGCACCCGGCCCGCTTTTCCGGGCTGGCCGGCATCGACCCGTTTCGCGGGATGCAGGGTCTTCGCGACCTCGAGCAGGCCGTGAGGGAATACGGGTTCGTCGGTGCCCACCTGTACCCGCACTGGTGCGGCCTGCCGCCCGATCACGCCAAGTATTACCCCTATTACGCCAAGTGCTGTGAGCTTGACGTGCCGATCATGATGCAAGTCGGACATAACCTCGTGTACTCACGGGAACGCCGCCTGCCATCCGTGGGGCGCCCGATTTGTCTCGACCAGGTCGCCATCGATTTTCCCGAGTTGCGCGTGATTGGCATTCATATCGGCGTTCCGTGGACGGATGAGATGATTTCGATGTGCTGGAAGCATGAAAACGTGTTCACCGCCGGCGACGCGTACGCGCCAAAGCACTGGCCTCAGGCCTTCGTTCATTACGCCAACACGTTTGGCAAGGAAAAGGTGCTGTTTGGCACCGACTGGCCCGTGATCGATCCGGAACGGGCAGTTAAGGAAATCGATGAGCTCGGCTTTCGACCGGACTCCAGGCGCCTGATGATGCGCGACAACGCACTGCGCGTTTTCAAGCTGCCCGCCTGACGGGGCTGCGCCGTGGCCACTGCTCCGACCGTGTCTCTGCAGGTCCCGCCAGGCACTTTCCACCACCTGTCTCTCGTTGGCGGCGTCCGCGCCGCGATGCACCGGGCGCCCGACAAGCTCGCCTATCGGCACGGACAGCGATCGCGCACGTACCGGGCCTTGCTGGACCGGATTGACCGGGTTTCAGCGGGTCTTGCGGCCGGACTGGGCCTGGCGTCGGGCCAACACGGTGCCATCATCGGCAAGAATTCTATTGAGTACATGGAGATCGTCCTGGGAGCTTCCCAGGCCGGTGTTGCCCTCGCCACGATCAACCCGAAGCTGTCGCTGTTGGAGGTCTCCGCCATCTGCGACGATGCCGGTGCCCGGGTCATCTTTGCCGATCCTGACGCCGCTGCGGCTCTGCGGGATGCACCGCCGGCGAACAGGCCCGAGATCATCGTTATCGGCGCCGAATTCGAAGCCTTGCTGGCGAAGGCAAGTTCGGCGCGTGCCATGGCCCCCGTGAATGAATGGGACAACTTCACCATTCCATACACCTCGGGAACGACGGGCAGGCCAAAGGGCGTGCTCGTGCCCCACCGCTCGCGGATCCTCACGTTGTTCGGGATGGCCGTGGAGTATGGGTGCTACGCACCCGACGACAGGTTCCTGGCGATCGCCCCGATGTGCCACGGTGCGGGCATGATCTTCTCGCTGGCCCCGGTGTTCTTTGGGGGCCACGCCGAGATTATGGACAAGTTCGATCCGGAGGAGGTGTTGGCCCGACTGGGTTCCGGGGAGACTACGGGATTCTTCGGTGTGCCCACGCATTTCCACGCCCTGATGTCCGCCGGCGCCGGGCGGCTCGCGGGCAGCCGGAGCGCCGCGCTGAAGGCAGTCATCTCCAATGCCGCGGCATTGCCCCAGGCCATGAAAGAGAAGCTGGTTGCGCATTTCGGGCCGGGCCTGCTGCACGAGACCTACGGCTCGACCGAGGCGGGGATCGTGTCAAACCTTCGGCCGCCCGACCAACTACGCAAGCAGCAGTGCGTTGGCCAGCCATTCCCCTGCACTGACGTGGAGCTTCGTCGCCCGGACGGAACGGTTTGTGGTGCGGATGAAGTGGGCGAACTGTTTTCGCGAAGTCCTTATCTCTTCAACGGCTACTGGGGCCGTCCCGGCGAAACGGCGGAGGCGTTTCACGACGGCTGGGTGACGGTTGGCGACCTCGCGCGCCGCGACACCGAAGGCTACCTCTATATCGTGGATCGACTGAAAGACATGGTGATTTCGGGTGGCGTCAACATCTACCCCCGCGAGGTGGAAGAGGTCATCTTTCAGCATCCGGCTGTGCAGGAGGCCGCCGTCATCGGCATTCCGGACGACAAGTGGGGCGAGGTGCTCAAGGCCTTTGTCGTGCGCCGCCCGGGCCAGGATGTGGGAGTCGATGCGCTTCTCGCATTTCTGGAACCCCGTATTGCCCGGATGAAAATGCCAAAATACGTGGAATTTATTGAGATGATTCCCCGCAATGCCAACGGTAAGGTGCTCAAGACAGCACTCCGGGCGCGCAGCTGACCAAGCATGTCCACGACCCACGCCGAGAAGCCCGCTGTCGAGTTCTTCTTCGACACCTCTTGTCCCTGGAGTTACCTGGCGCTGGACCGTGTGCGCGAGGCGGCGATCCGGACCGGTGCCCGCGTTGCCTACCGCCCCGTCCTCGTCGAGGACGTTATGCGCCTCGCCAACCCGGGATTTCCGCCCGACCGGACCGACCCCGTGGCCGTCCGAGCCCGCTACCAGGCCAAGGACCTCGCGGACTGGGCTCGTTACTGCGGCATTTCGCTACGGCGGCCGACTCGCTGGCCGCTGCGGGCCGAATGGGCCCAGCGGGGCGCCATCGTGGCGGCAGAAATGGATACGGGGCCCGTGCCGTACCTGGCCGCTGTGTTCGCGGCCCTGTTTGCGGATAATCGGGACATCAGTGACGTGGCGGTCGTGGAGTCGGTCGCTGCCACCGTGGGGCTGGACTCGTTGCGATTTGCCGCCCGCATTCGCGACGGGGGTACCTGCGCCGAGCTGGAAAGCAACGGGGCAGAGCTCGTGACTCGCGGCGGGTTCGGCACACCCACCCTGCTGATCGGCGACGATCTGTACTTTGGTAACGATCGCCTGCCACTGGTCGAGGCCGCACTGGCCCGGCTTGGCGGCATGCGGCTGGTCCTTCCGGGAGAACACGGAGCTTGAGCCATGTCTGAACCTGCTGCAGTAATCGCCACGTCGCGCCGTGGTTTCCTCGCCGGCTCCGGAGCCGTCGTCGTCGCACTGTCGCTGCGCTACGCACCGGCCTCTGCCACCGACGCCGCCGATGCGCAGATTCCCTACGGTGCGTGGGAGGACCTGATGCGGCGCAAGTGGACCTGGGACAAGGTGTCGCACGGCACGCACGGCACGAATTGCACCGGAACCTGCGCCTTTAACGTCTATGTAAAGAACGGCATCGTCTGGCGAGAGGAGCAGCAGGGCGAGTACGGGCGCTCGGAAGATGCGCCTGACTACGGTCCACGGGGCTGCCAGAAGGGTCTGCGCCACGCCAAGTACATGTACGGCAAGCAGCGCATTCTCTATCCGATGAAGCGGGTGGGGGAGCGCGGCGAAGGCAAGTGGGAACGCGTGACCTGGGACCAGGCCCTTGGCGAGATTGCTGACCGGTTCATCGACAACTCCGTGGAGTTCGGACCGCGTTCGATCAGCTTCGATCTGGGCACCCAGATGGTGCTGAAGCGGGCCTCATTCGCTGCGCTCGGTCGCTTTGCGACGATCAGTGGCATCGAGCTTCCCGAGGCCTTCGCTGGCGTGGGCGACCTCCCTACCGGAGTGCAGATGACCGTCGGTGAGCCACTGCTCGGTGACACCATGGCGGCGGTGTACAAATCACGCTGCTGCCTGGTGTGGTTCTGTAATCCGGCTGTGACTCGCATTCCCGACGCTCACTTCTTCTGGGAAGCGAGGTACAACGGGACGGAGGTCATCGCCATCTCCCCGGAGTTCACTCCCAGTGCTATGCACGCCAGCAAGTGGGTGAACCCGAAGCCGGGTACGGACATTGCCCTGGCGATGGGGATGGTCCAGGTCCTGCTTGCCGAAGGACTCATCGACCGGAGCTACATCCGGGAGCAGACGGACTTGCCGTTCCTGGTGCGCGTCGACAACGGCCGCTTTCTGCGCGAGAGCGATTTCGTTGCCGGGGAAGCGGCCCGCAACAACCTGTTCTATGTGTGGGATGGCAAGACCAGCAAGGCAGCACCGGCTCCGGGGACTGGTGGACCGCCGCCGCCGCCCGGTACGCCGGTTCCGGTGATTCCCGCCGGCACCATGGCACTCGGGGACCTGGAGCCCAAGCTGGAGGGCGCGTGGACCGTGAAGACCCTAACAGGTCGGGTGAAGGTCACCACCGTCTTTGAGCTCGTGAAAAAGCGTGCCCAGGACTACACGCCGGAGAAGGCCTCGGCCATCTGTGGGGTGCACCCGGACAACATTCGCCAGGTGGCCCGAACCTTCGGCGCAGCCAAGCCGGCGATGATTTTCACCGGCTACCGCATGTGCAAATGGCTGCAGGGCGACCTGCTACAGCGGGCCTTCATGCTGCTGTTGTCCCTCACCGGTAACCTGGGAAAGGCGGGCGGTGGATTCCAGCTGGAAAACCTGGGCAGCACGGCCAGCCAGATCGCCTTCATGCTCGCCGGTGTTCCGCCTACTCTGCGCGTTGCCACGCTGGCACGCTGGGACTATGTGCACTCGGACGGGAAGGGGCTGAACGAGAAGATCTATGGCCGCGAAGTGGCGGAAAAGGTCGATCGCTATTTCCAGGAGTCCACTCGCTCAGGGGCCTGGCCTGACTACGCAGCGACACCGTGGAAGATGGCCATCTTCGCGGGCAGCAATACCGCCAACTGGCGCTCCGGCGGCGGACGCTGGCGGGACACCACGTTCGACAAGCTGGGCACGATCGTGACGATGGCGCCCGACATGGGTATTACTGCCCTGTACTCCGACTATGTCCTGCCCATCGCCCATCACTACGAGCGCCAGGACTACATGCTCGAGGCCCGGACGCCCTATGTGCAGGTGCTGGATGCTGCGGTGCCACCCCTGGGCGAAGCTCTGGACGACTGGCACGCGCTCAATCGCCTCTCGGCTGCAATCGCCGAGCGGGCCAGGGTTCGGGGAATCCCGCCCATCCAGGACAGTTTCTTCGGCCAGCCGGTTCCCCGCGACTTCACCCGCTACCACGACCTGTTCACGATGGGTGGGCAGATGAAGGACACGAAGGATGTGATCCAGTTCCTCATCGACAAGGATCCCGGTGTACCCAAGGTGTCATTCGACGAAATGCGCAGCAAAGGCATGATGCGCAATGCGGGGACCGAACGGGTGGTTTACGGCGTTAATGCACCCTATGGCACAGTCATGCTTCGCGGCGTGGAGAACAAGGAGCCGTATCCGACGTTGACAGGCCGTCAGCAGTTCTACGTGGATCACGAGTGGTTCATTGCCGAGGATGAGCAACTCCCCGGCCACAAGGGACCCATGGAGATTGCGGGCTACCCGTTGCGGATGCTCATGGGGCACCTGCGACACGGTATTCACACGATGTGGTCCGATGACGCGCTCCTGCTCAGCCTTCGCCGTGGCGAGCCGGACATCTACGTCAGCCCCGGCGATTCGACGGCGCGTGGCGTCACCGACGGCGATCTCATCCGGATCTTCAACTCGATGGGCTCGTTCGTGGCGATGGCCCACGTCACACCGAGTATGCAGCCGGGAATGATTTACATGTACCACGGCTGGGACCCGCTGCTCTTCCGCGGGGGCAGGAACAACTTCAGTGCCGTGGTGGCCAGTTCAGCCCTCATCAAGCCGACGGCGCTCGTCAGCGGCTACGGGCATATCACCTACCGCGCGCTGGCGTTCGAGCCGAACTCCACATTCCAGGACTTCACCTGCGACTTCGAGCGCTACACCGACGGAAATGGGGACATGCCTAATTTGGCACTGCACCACCAAGGGGAAGTTGCAGCGCCAAATTAGGCATGTCCCCGCTACACGCCGATCTTCAGCGCCTTGATGGCCAGGAAGACTTCGCGCAAGAACAGCAGCAGTGCGCCGATCAGGGAGAGCATGGCGAGGATGAACAACCCGGCGACGGGCAGTGTCGCGTTGAAGTCCAGGAAGGCGGCCAGGAAGAGCATCACAACGACCACTGCCACGAGCAGGGCGGAGCAGGTGCTGAGGGTTATCGCCCGGTTCATGAGCCGGGCACGCCAGGCCATCATGCGCAATTCCTGGCGGCGTTCCTCGAGTGCGGCGCCACTGCTGGAGCGCGCCGCTTCCTCCAGCTTGCGTGCGCGGTCCACCACCCGGGCAAGCCGGTTGGTCAGCACGGTGAGCACGATGCCGATGCCCGACAGCAGGAACACGGGTGCTACGGCCAGCTGGATGACATGACCGATGTCGACGAGTGGAGTGCCGGCATCCATCGGGGCAACTATAGCAGCGCCGCGACTCAGGTCCCGGAGAACGTCCGGATCTGCGCCACGAGGTCCTTGATGTCCTGGTCTGACAGCAGGTCACCCCAGGCCGGCATGATGAAGTTCTTGCCGACTCCCAGTCCACCCTTGCAGATGGCCAGGTACAGATAGGCGTCCGGCAGCGTCTTCATGTACACCGGATCACTCTGGTCCTTCGGTGGCGTGTCCATGTGCATCACGATCACCTCGGCCCTGCCATCGACACCGTGGCATTCGGCGCAGTCTTTCAGGTGGAGTGCTGCGCCCCGCTCGGCATTGCCGCGGATTTCGCCCAGCGGCGTGCAGTTCACTGTCTTGAGAGCGGGTTCATCGCCCATGGCGGTGGTCGCCAGTGCCGCAAGCAGCATGCCCAGTGTCCGTCCCGTTGCGCGCTTCATGCTTCCGCCACCCAGCCGTACTGCGTGAGGCTCGGCTCGCCACCCTCGGCCTGGTAGGCCATCTTCATCCTGCTTAGCGCATCACCGGGGATGGCGGTGCGCGCTTCCTTGATGTCGATGCCGAAGAGCCGCGCACTATTGAGGCCAAAGATCTGTGCGCGATCATTGGCGGTGATCTGCTGGTAGCCGAAATTCGTTCGCAGGGCGTCGGGGATCTGGAAGCGGCGGAAGGCCTCGATTTGCCACTGGGGTGAGCCCCACCAGATGGAGTCGGTGCCCCAGATGACGTGATCCGCCCCCACGGCCGCTATGACCTGCCCGAGCAGGTGGCCGCAGACGTCGGGGTGGGTGACGACCGAGTGGCCGAAAACGGCACCCAGTTCCAGATAGATGTTCCTGACCCCCGATGCCTTGATCTGGCGGCAGAAATCCGTGGTCCACGGGATGTTGCCATCCGGATCGATGCCACTCTCTCCCGGCGGAACTGTCGTCATCATGTGTTTCATGCCGGAATGAAAGACGATGAAATTGATGTCCGGCCAGTCCTTCGCTGCCTTGAGCACGTCATCGGGCCGGAAGAAGTCCTTGCCCGGGCCGGGCAGGGGCAGGCCCTTGTGGGTACAGATGTTGCGCACACCGAGCTTCAGGGTGCGCTCGTAGAAGGGATAGGCGACCTTTTCGTCGTCATGCCTCCAGGGGCCGACGGGATCGCCGGTGTAGAACTTCCACGCATCGATCTTGAGCTCCCGGAC
>JBDSWH010000320.1:0-9763 GCA_039926785.1 Gammaproteobacteria bacterium | reverse complement strand
CGGAGAGCCCGAACGCCATCAGCTGCTTGGACTGCCGGTTGGCCCGCACCAGCAGGGTGACCAGCAGGCCGATGCCGCCACTGTTCATGTAGGACAGCTCGGAGAAGTTGAGCACGACGATGTGCGGCAGCGTGGTGAGGGTCGGTACCACGCCGTCGACCGTCACCTTCGGGGCGAACTCGGTGCCCACGAGCGGATCCGGAATGGGTTCGCCCTTCTCGATGGCAATCTTCACCTTGCGATTGAAGCCACTGAGGTTGCGTACGCCCAGGGCAGCCATCAGCCGGTAGCGCCGTTCCATCTCGGCGACACACCAGCGCAAGGCGTTGGCCGACTCCTTCATGTCGGTCACGACGGGCGCCAACAGGTGCGGGATGCCCTCGTAGACCGAGAGCTCCAGCATCTTGGGGTCGATCATGATCATCCGCACGTCCTCGGCCTTGGCCTTGAACAGCAGGCTGAGCACCATCGCATTGATGCCGACCGATTTGCCCGACCCGGTGGTACCGGCAATCATCAGGTGCGGCATGCGCTGCAGGTCGGCGACCACCGACTTGCCGCCGATGTCCTTGCCGAGCGCCAGCGTCAGCGGCGACGGCATTTCCTCGTAGGCGCGCGACCGCAGGATCTCCCCGAGCGTCACCATCTCCCGGGACTCGTTCGGAATCTCGAGACCGACCGTGGGCTTGCCGGGAATCACCTCGACGACCCGCACGCTGATCGCGGACAGTGAACGGGCGAGATCCTTGGAAAGGTTACTGATCTGGCTGACCTTGACGCCGGGCGCCGGAGCCAGCTCGAAGCGCGTGATGATCGGGCCCGGCTGGACTGCCACCACCTCCACTTCGACGCCGAAATCCTTCAGCTTCAGCTCCACGAGGCGCGACATGGCCTCGAGGGACTCCTTGGAATAACCCGGGGCGTGTTCCGGCGGGTCGTCGAGCAGTGACAGCGGCGGCAATTCGCCGGGCAGCACCGTGCCCTGGAACAGCGGCACCTGGCGCTCCTTCTCGGCGCGCTGGCTGGGTTGCGGCGCGGCCAGCTGGGGCTCGATCCGGGGCGGCACCTTCTTCTCGGCCTTCTTGCGTTCCTTGCGGACCACTTCCTGCCGCTCCTCCTGGACCCGGCGCACCGCAGTGCGCGCCTGGAATGCGGCAAGGAACGCCCGCCCCCGGTCCACGCCCTCGAGGATGTGATGCCCGACCTTGTCCATCACGGCCAGCCAGGAGAGTCCGGTAAACAGCGACACGCCGGCCAGCCAGGACGCGAGCAGCAGCAGCGTCGCGCCCAGCGAACCCAGGCCGGACGCGAGGCCGTTGCCGAGCAATTCGCCGAAGGCGCCACCCGCCGTCTGCGGCAGGCCGTGGGCACCGAAGTGCAGGGTCGCCAGGGCGCAGCTGGTGGCCAGCGTCAGGGCAAAACCGGACAACCGGGTGAAGAGAATCGGGCGGTCAACGGGTCCCGGGGTGCTGCGATGAGTGAACAGTATCCAGCCGGCAAGCAGCATCATGGCCGGGAAGAGCAGCGCGGGGCCGCCGAAGAGGCTGAAGGCGATGTCGGAGAACCAGGCGCCAAAGGCGCCGATCTGGTTCCTCACGGGAGCGCCGTCGCCAGTGTGACTGAAGCCCGGGTCCTGCGCGCTGTAACTCAGCAGGGCGACGAGCATGAGGAGGGCCACCGCACCCATCACCCACAGGGCCGCTTCCCGCACGGCGTAGGTCAACGGCGCCGCGAGACCGCGACTTTCGAGTCCGATAGCTCTGGCCATGTCTGTCCCTGACGCGCCGATCCCTGCAAGAAACAGGATAGCAGCACGTCGCTTGGACGCAAGCGCGGACCATGCCTAAACTGGCCGAATGACAGCCACCAGTCACTCACGCCTCATCATTCTCGGTTCCGGACCGGCCGGCTACAGCGCGGCGGTCTATGCCGCCCGGGCCAACCTCAAACCACTGCTCATCACCGGCCTCGAACAGGGCGGCCAGCTGATGACGACCACCGACGTGGATAACTGGCCGGGAGGTCCGCACGGTCTTCAGGGCCCCGAGCTCATGGTCCAATTGCGCGAACATGCCGAACGCCTGGGCGTCACCGGTGTGCTCGACCAGATCGACGCGGTCGACCTCGGCACCCGGCCGTTCCAGTTGCGTGGCGGCTCCGGGGCCTACGGCTGCGATGCGCTGATCATCGCCACGGGCGCATCGGCCCGTTACCTGGGCCTGCCGTCTGAACAGGCGTTTCGCGGCAGGGGCGTGTCCGCCTGCGCCACTTGCGACGGCTTCTTCTTCCGGGGACAGCGCGTCGCGGTGATTGGGGGCGGCAACACGGCGGTCGAGGAAGCCCTGTACCTGTCCAACCTGGCGTCACACGTCACGCTGGTTCACCGCCGGCACAAGCTGCGTGCCGAAAAGATGCTCCAGGACAAACTGATGGCGCGTACTGGCGCCGGCGGCAACGTGTCCGTCATCTGGAATCACGAGGTCGATACCGTGCTGGGTGCCGATACCGGTGTCACGGGCGTGCGCCTCCGCGCTACCGATGACAGTACGAAGAATCACGCGATTGATGTGACGGGGCTGTTCATCGCCATCGGCCACGATCCCAATACCGCCCTTGTCCGTGGCCAGCTGGAACTGGCCGGGGGCTATGTCGTGGTGCGGACCGGCAGTGCCGGTGGCGCAACGGCCACCAGCGTCCCGGGCGTCTTCGCCGCCGGTGACGTCGCCGACAGCGTGTACCGGCAGGCCATCACCTCCGCGGGTTCCGGTTGCATGGCCGCGCTCGATGCCGAGAAGTATCTGGACAACCTGGGCGGGTGAACGCTCCGACGGTCAAGCCACTTGCGCATTGAAGTCGCCCGGAGCCTCGGCGAGGTTGCTGTCGCGGACTGGAACGGCTTGCGCGGCACCGAGTACCCGTTCCTTCGCCACGAGTTCCTCGCCGCCCTCGAGGACACCGGCTGTGTCACCCCGGCCACCGGCTGGACGCCCCGTCATCTGCTCCTGCGCAACGATGCCGGACGACTCCTGGGCGCCCTGCCCCTGTATAGCAAGACCAGTTCCTACGGGGAATTCGTCTTCGACTGGGCCTGGGCCGACGCCTACCGGCGCGCGGGCCTGCGCTACTTTCCCAAGCTGGTCTCGGCTGTGCCCTTCACCCCGGCCACGAGCCCCCGCCTGCTCCATGCGGCCGACCAGCCCGTCGAAGGAATCACGGCCGCATTGCTCGCCGGCGCCACGGAACTCGCGAAGGAGACGGGCGCCTCATCCGTGCACGTGCTCTTTCCCACCAGCAGCGAAGCCACCCTGCTCTCCCGCGCCGGCTTCCTCGCGCGCAAGGACTGCCAGTTCCACTGGAGCAACCGCGGGTACGCCGACTTCGACGCGTTCCTGGGCGAGTTCACCGCGGAGAAGCGCAAGAAGGCCAAACGCGAACGACGGCGGGTAGCCGAGGCGGGCATCAGCTTCGTTCGCCTCCATGGCAGCGAGATCGATGCGGGTATGTGGCAGAAGCTGATGCCGCTCTATGCGAGCTCCTTCTGGCGGCGCGGCCGCGAGCCGTACCTCAACGAGGCCTTCTTCAGGAAAGTGGCTAGGGCCCTGCCGGACAATCTGCTCGCCATCATCGCGTTGCTCCGGGGCGAGCCCGTCGCCACGGCGCTGTGCTTCCGGAGCGCGGACACCCTCTACGGACGCTACTGGGGCAGCGAGGGTGACTTCCACAGCTTGCATTTTGAAACGTGCTACTACCAGGGGATCGAATACTGCATCGAACAGGGGCTCAAATCGTTCGAGCCCGGGACGCAGGGCGAGCACAAGATCAGCCGCGGCTTTGTCCCGACGGCGACCGCGTCGGGACACTGGCTGTCACACCAGCAGTTCGCCTCCGCCATCGATCAGTACCTGGACCGGGAACGCGCGCACATCGACGACTATATCGAAGCCGCCAGCGACCACGTTCCCTACCGCAAAGGGGCCGGCTGACAGGCCCGCTCCGCATGAATATGCACACGGGCATGAACGAGATTACCTACCTGCGCCCGGAGGACCCGCCGGACTATTTCCCGGACCCTGCCCGGGCCATCACCGATCCGGACGGCCTGCTCGCCATCGGCGGCGATCTCGAGCCCGAACGCCTGCTCGCGGCGTACCGCCGGGGAATATTCCCCTGGTATGAGGCAGGACAGCCGATTCTCTGGTGGTCGCCCGATCCGCGCGCCGTACTGTTGCCCGGCAACCTGCACGTGTCACGGAGCCTGCGGCGCACGCTGCGCAGCGACCGCTTTCGGGTCTCGGTGAACACGGCCTTCGGGCCGGTGATCAACGCCTGCGCCGACACCCGGGCGGACACCGGCACGTGGATCACTCCGGAAATGCGCGCGGCGTACCTGCGCCTGCACCAACTCGGGCACGCCCATGCCATTGAAACCTGGCACGGTTCACGGCTGGTCGGTGGTCTCTACGGCATCGCGATTGGAGGCGTTTTTTTTGGCGAATCCATGTTCAGCCACGAGACTGACGCTTCGAAGGTGGCACTGGTGCATCTGGCCACCCTTGCACAGAGCCGGGGTGTACAACTGATCGATTGCCAGATCGCCACCGGTCACCTGGCCTCACTCGGCAGCCGGCTGATGCCCCGCGCAGAGTTCGTCGCAGCGCTCCGGATACTGACGTCAGACCAGGTGCCGGCCTGAACCTGGTGCGAATCCCCGGGCCCGACATCTTGGCTCGCCCCGGCCCGTACAGAACCCCGTCGCTTGCGCCGCTGAACGAGTTCGACGACAATCGCGCCCCGTTCGCCGGAGTCTCCATGTCGAAAGAAGAAGCCATTACGATGGACGGGGTCGTCGCTGAGACCCTGCCCAACACGACCTTTCGGGTAAAACTCGATAACGGTCATGTCGTGACCGCGCATATCTCGGGAAAGATGCGCAAGAACTACATCCGCATCCTGACGGGCGACCGTGTCACGGTCGAACTGACCCCGTACGATCTCACCAAGGGCCGGATCACCTTCCGCGCGCGCTGACCCGGTCCAGCGAGTCCCGCGTCAGGCGGGATCCGGAATGTGTTCGAGCGCGCGCGTGGCTGGCGTGGACTGAAGGATCAGCTCGCCAGCGTCGTCCAGCGTAATGCGGACGTGCCCGCCCTTCGCAAGATCGCCAAACAGAAGCTGCTCTGCCAGTGGTCTCTTGATCTGCTCCGGGATGACCCGCGCCATGGGCCTCGCGCCCATCTTCGGGTCGTAGCCCTTGTCGGCGATCCACTGCCGTGCCGCGGGCTCCAGCTCGATGGTGACCGCGTTTTTGTCCAGCTGCGCCTCGAGTTCCATCACGAGCTTGTCGACGACGCGCAGGATCGCCTCAGGGCCAAGCGCCGCAAACTGGATGATCGAGTCGAGCCGGTTGCGAAATTCGGGAGTGAACATGCGGTTGATGATCGCCATCCCGTCGGTGCTGTTGTCCTGCTCCGTGAAGCCCATGGATGACCGCCCCATCTCCTGGGCGCCGGCGTTTGTGGTCATCACCAGTATGACATTGCGGAAATCGGCCTTTCGACCGTTGTTGTCGGTAAGGGTCCCGTGATCCATCACCTGCAACAGCAGGTTGAACACTTCGGGGTGCGCCTTTTCGATCTCGTCGAGCAGCAGTACTGCGTGTGGGTGCTTGCTGATGGCCTCCGTGAGCAACCCGCCCTGATCGAAGCCCACGTAGCCGGGCGGTGCGCCGATCAGTCGCGAGACGGTATGCCGCTCCATGTATTCAGACATGTCGAACCGGATCAACTCGATGCCCAGGCAATGAGCCAGCTGCCGGGTCACTTCGGTCTTGCCGACGCCGGTGGGGCCCGCGAACAGGAACGCGCCCACGGGTTTCTCCACTTCGCGCAGGCCTGACCGCGCCATCTTGATGGCCGATGCCAGGGCCGTGACCGCCTTGTCCTGCCCGAAGATCACCAGCTTGAGGTCACGCTCGAGGTTGCGCAGCTGGTCCCGGTCGGAAGCCGACACGCTTTTTGGCGGAATGCGGGCAATCTTCGCAATGACGATTTCGATCTGGGTGACGCCGACTTCCTTCGTCCGGGTGGCGGCGGGCTCGAGCCGCACGCTGGCTCCGGCCTCATCGATCACATCGATCGCCTTGTCCGGCAGCTGACGCTCGTTAATGTGCCGCGCAGACAGCTCTACCGCGGCCACGATCGCCTCGTCGGTGTAGGTGACGCCGTGATGCTCCTCGAAGCGGGTCTTCAGTCCGCGGACAATCTCGATGGTCTGGGGAATTGTCGGCTCGACGATGTCGATCTTCTGGAAGCGACGGGCAAGCGCATGGTCCTTCTCGAACACGCCCCGATACTCACGGTACGTCGTGGAACCAATGCAACGCAGTTCCCCGCTGGACAGGACTGGCTTGATCAGGTTGGACGCGTCAAGAACGCCGCCGGAGGCGGCTCCGGCACCAATGACGGTGTGGATCTCGTCGATGAACAGAATGGCGCCGGGATCCTTGCTCAGTTCCTTGATCACGGCCTTGAAGCGCTTCTCGAAGTCGCCCCGGTACTTGGTGCCCGCCAGCAATGAGCCCATGTCGAGCGCATAGATGGTGCAGTTGGCCAGGACCTCCGGCACCTTGCCCTCGACGATCATCTTGGCCAGGCCCTCCGCAATGGCGGTCTTGCCCACGCCTGCTTCGCCCACATACAGCGGGTTGTTCTTGCGCCGCCGGCACAGGATCTGGATGGTCCGTTCCACTTCGCTTTCGCGGCCGATCAGGGGGTCGATCTTGCCTTCCCGCGCCCGCTTGTTGAGGTTGGTGGCGTAGTTGTCCAGGGCACTGCCGCTGGCATCACCCTCCCCCTCCTCGCCCTCTCCCGACTGGCTCTTCGGGCTCGCGGAATCGTCGCGGAGCTTGGAGAGGCCGTGGGAGATGAAATTGACCACATCGAGCCGGGTGACGTCCTGGAGACCCAGGAGGTAGACCGCGTGGGACTGCTTTTCGCCGAATATGGCCACGAGCACGTTCTCGCCGCGCACTTCCTTCTTGCCGCTCGACTGCACGTGGAATACCGCGCGCTGCAGGACCCGCTGGAACCCCAGGGTGGGTTGCACGTCCTGCTCGCTGCCTTCGGCGAGTCGCGGGGTCGACTCCTCGATGAACTGTTCCAGGTCGCGGCGCAACCGGACCAGGTCGGCGCCGCAGCCCTTGAGAATCTCGGTGACGGTCGGCACGTCGATGATGGCGAGCAGCAGGTGCTCGACCGTCATATATTCGTGGCGTTTGCTGCGGGCCTGCTGGAAGGCCTCGTTCAGGCAGAACTCGAGTTCGCTGCTCAACATGACTGTCAGGTTTCCTCAAGCGTGCAAAGTAGCGGGTGCTGGTGCTGCTGGGCGTAAGCCCCGACCTGGGCCACCTTCGTCTCGGCAATCTCATAGGTAAACACGCCACACACCCCCTTGCCGCGGGTATGAACTTCCAGCATGACGCGTGTGGCTTTTTGCCGGTCCATGGCGAAAATCAGCTCCAGTACCTCAACGACGAATTCCATCGGCGTGTAGTCGTCGTTGAGCAGCACTACACGATACAGCGGCGGACGCTTTACTTGGGGGCGGGACTCCTCAACTGCAAGTCCCCGGCCGTCGTCCATGCGCCGGGTGAGGTCCTTGTCACTGTCGCTGCCCATCAATCGCCGCTCGTCCCGTGTGGAATCGTCAATTGTCGCGAAAAGCTTGAATACTCAACGATAGTAACTGATTCGATTCCGGGTGGTGGACTGGATTCCGCAGTGCGGAACACGCCCGTCACGTGCCGTTAATGGGTTCTGAACCAGACTGTGCTGCGGTGTGTGGAACGTGTCACGGTTCGCCGTGGGCATGCGGGCTCTAATTCAGGCGGGCGGATCAGGTTGGGCGCCGGAAACTCGAGGTTGCTCGCTTTCCGGGACCTGATTATGCTAAATCCCCTTACGTTCCTTGGGTTTCTGTGAACATTCAGGATCTAGTCTCCCGTTTCGGTGGACCAACGCCGACGCTGGTGGTCGCTCGCGCCAACGAGCACCTGCCGGTGGCCGTCTCCGTTGGGGCTGTGATCCTGATCGGCTACTACGTCGCACGCCTGTTCTGGCTCGTCTACCCGACCGGCCCCAGCGCGCCTTGGGAACCGCCCCAGAGAATCGCGTCAGCCGGACAGTCAACGAGCGGTCCGGCGGATTACGCGACCATCGCAGCCGCGCACCTCTTCGGTGAAGTCTCGACCGAGCCGCCGTCTCTCACCGGCGACGCGGCGCTGAACGCTCCCGATACGAACCTCTCCCTGCAGCTCCGGGGCGCGATCGCCGCCGACGACCCCCGCTTCGCCCACGCCATCATTGCCGACAGCAACGGCTCGGAGCAGGTGTACTTCGTGAATGCGACACTGCCCGGCGGGGCCACCCTCCAGCAGATCCAGGCAGACCGGGTCATCCTTGCGAGGTCCGGCCAGCTCGAGGTCCTGCGGCTCCCGCGGGAGGGTCAGGGCGAGGGGTCTGGCGCAGCACCGGCGCCGGCGCGCCCGATTGCCGCCTCGCAACCGCAAAATGTCCAGGAACTCGTATCCCAGAACGCTGCAGGATTCCTTGAGGTCGTGCGCCCGCAGCCCTTCATGCCCAACGGGCAACTCAAGGGCTACCGGATCTACCCGGGCCCGAACCGCCAGCAGTTTGCCTCCCTCGGCCTGCGCGCTGGCGACCTCGTCACGGAAATCAACGGCATCGCATTGAATAATCCCGCCCAGGGCATGGAAGTCTTCCGCAGCCTTGGCGACGCCGCCCAGGTCACAGTCACCGTCGAGCGCGATGGTCAGCCCCAGGTACTGTCGCTCAACATGAGTCAGGTCAACGCCGCCGGAGCGACGCAGTGAGCCAAGCAGCCATCAGAATTCTTCCTGCCCGCCACACTGGCCTGGCTGCCCGCCGGCTCGCGGTCCAGGCCATGGCCATCGTGGGTCTGGCCATCCTGGGCCTGGTGGGGGCACCGGTTTCCCGGGCGGAGCAGGCCACTATTACCCCGAACTACAAGGACGCCGACATCCGCCAGGTTATCGAGGCGGTTGGCGAGGTGACGGGCAAGAATTTCATCCTGGATCCCCGCGTCAAGGCGCAGGTGACCATGCTGTCCTCATCACCCATGAGCCCGGACGCGTTTTACGAGGCATTCCTGTCCATCCTTTCCGTCTATGGCTTCGTCGCCGTCCCGTCGGGTGACGTGGTGAAGATTCTCCCGGACGCCAATGCGCGGCAGCAGCCCGGCGCCGAGAACGAGCCGGGTGGTGGCCGGCCGGATGACATAGTCACCCGGGTCCTGAGCGTGCAGAACGTGGCGGCTGCCCAGCTGGTGCCAATCCTGCGTCCCCTGATTCCCCAGTACGGACACCTGGCCGCCCACCCGCCGTCCAACCTACTCATTATCAGCGACCGTGCGTCGAACGTGGACCGCATGGTGCGCATCGTCGCGCGCATCGACCAGGCGGCTGACCAAGATTACGAAGTGATTCGGCTAGAGCATGCGTCCGCGTCGGAAATCGTCAAGATCGTTGGCGCGCTCAACCAGGGCGCGCAGCAGGCCGAGGGCGGCGGCGGCCCCCGGATCACGGTGGTGGCCGACGAACGCACCAACAGCGTCCTGGTGACCGGCGACAAGACGGATCGCCTGCGATACCGGGCACTGATCACGCACCTGGACACGCCCCTGGAGGAAGGTGGAGACACCCAGGTGCGCTACCTGCGGTACACCG
>JBDSWH010000319.1:0-6552 GCA_039926785.1 Gammaproteobacteria bacterium | reverse complement strand
CACAAGCTCGCGAAGCAGTGTCGTGCCGCCCATGTCCGGCACCAGACCCCATTTTGCTTCCATGATCGACAACCGTGCGTCCGGTGTGGCGATGCGCACGTCAGCGCCGAGTGCCAGCTGCAGGCCGGCGCCGAAGCAGTTGCCGTGGATGGCGGCAATCACGGGCACCCCGATGTCACGCCAGGCCATGCTCCAGTCCTGGAAGCGATTGCGCGAGGGGGACAGGAGGGCCGCCAGGCCCACGACCGCGGCGGCAGGATTGCCCAGGACCGCCTGCACATCGAGGCCGGAGCAGAACGATGGCCCTTCGCCGTGGAGGATGATTGCGCGCAGCTGCCGGTCCTTGCGTAGCTGTCGCGCGGCGGCGCTCACCGCGTCCAGCATGCGAAAGTCCATGCCGTTGTGCTGGTCTGGCCGTGTCAGGCAGACCTGTGCAACAGGTCCGTCGACATCGATCCGGATGCGGCCGGTCACTCCCTCACCATGACCGGACACTAGGCTTCCGGTCCCGGTCCTGTCCAGAGGGCAGTCAGCCGAGCCGCTGCCCGTGCTCGCGGGTCGCGTGGAAGCCAATGGTGGGCCAGCGTTCCAGCGTCAGTTTCAGGTTGTACTTGTTGCCGGAGAGGAAGACCGGGTTGCCGTCGACATCCTTCGCCAGCGAGAGGGCCTCATCCTTCTCGAACTTCTTGCGGGTTGCCTCGTCCGGATAGGTCAGCCAGCGGGCCGTGTAGATATCCACGTTGTCGTAAACCGCATCCACGTTGTATTCGGCGGACAGGCGGTGCGCCACGATTTCAAACTGCAGCCGGCCAACCGCCCCAAGCAGGGTCTGGGCGCCTTGGCGGGCGGTAAGCACCTGGATGGCGCCCTCCTCGCCCAATTCCTGCAGACCCTTCTGTAACTGTTTGCTTTTCATTGGATCTCTGGGTCTCGCAGCGCGGAACAACTCGGGCGCGAAATAGGGAATGCCCTTGAAGACGAGCGGTTCACCCTCGGACAGGGTGTCCCCAATCTGCAGCTGGCCGTGGTTGTAGATACCAATGATGTCGCCCGCGACCGCCCCTTCGCTGGCGACCCGCTCGTTGGCCATGAAGGTCAGGGCATTGCCGAGCTTCATCTCCCGGCCGCTGCGGAGGTGCCGCGCCTTCATGCCGGGCACGTACCGCCCCGAGCAGATGCGGAAGAACGCGATGCGGTCCCGGTGCTTCGGGTCCATGTTCGCCTGGATCTTGAAGACGAAGCCGCTGAAGACCTCCTCGGTCGGCGCAACGGGCCGCTCCCCGCCGTCACGCGGCTGGGGCGACGGCGCCCAGTCCACGAGCGCCTGCAGGACTTCCTGCACGCCGAAGTTGTTGATGCCGGAGCCGAAGAATACCGGCGACTGCCTGCCCGCAAGGAACTCGGACTGGTCGAATGGCGTGCTCGCGT
Source organism: Gammaproteobacteria bacterium (assembly GCA_039926785.1). Lineage (GTDB taxonomy): Bacteria > Pseudomonadota > Gammaproteobacteria > Steroidobacterales > SHZI01. The sequence goes on along the minus strand of JBDSWH010000319.1, from coordinate 5,124 downwards.
CCCGGATCAGGCCGACATCGGCCCGCAGGCTGCCCACCTCGTCGGGAAACAGCGCGTCCAGCTGTGGGTTGCCGAGGCCCCGGATCTCCTGGACGCTGCTGCGTTTTTCCTCACCCGGCGTGAAGCGCAGCAGCCGGTCCTCGAGCAGGTGATAGACACCGCGAAAGGACTTGCCCATGCCAATGGGCCAGCTGATGGGTGCGCACTCGATTTTCAACGCGCCCTCGATTTCCTCGAGCAGCGACAACGGCGAGCGCACCTCCCGGTCCATCTTGTTCACGAACGTGATGATGGGTGTGTTGCGGAGGCGGCAAACCTCCAGCAGCTTCAGCGTCTGGATTTCCACGCCCTTGGCGGCATCGATCACCATCACGGCCGCATCAACGGCGGTCAGTACCCGATAGGTGTCCTCCGAGAAGTCCTCGTGGCCGGGCGTGTCGAGGAGGTTGATGGTGTGGCCGCTGTACTCGAACTGCATCACCGAACTGGTGACCGAGATCCCGCGCTGCTTCTCGACCTCCATCCAGTCGGATGTGGCATGCCGGGAACTGCGCCGGGCCTTCACGGTGCCGGCTAGCTGGATCGCACCACCGAACAGCAGCAGCTTTTCCGTCAGCGTCGTCTTGCCGGCATCCGGGTGCGAGATGATCGCGAACGTGCGCCGCCGCCCGACTTCCTTCGCGAGGTCGGACGATGGGGCAGGACTGGAATTTGGCTGTGCCATACGGCCGCGAAGGATACACGCGTGGCCGACCGCCGGTGCAGCGGCCACGCTGGCTGTCGCCTACAGCGGCCTCCGGAACCGCAACACCACCTGGTCCGTACGTCCCTGAACCGAGGGATCGAAGGCAGTCTTCGTTCGGTCGTCCGCGGGATTCACGAGTACGTCGCTCTCGGCGTCCAGCACGAACCCGGCGGCCGTGATATCGCGCTTGAGGAGTGCGGGGTCAATCCGGTGCAGGGTACCGCCCGTCTCCGGTGGGGCGCCGGGCAAAGCCGCGTGATCCACCACGCCTAGCACACCGCCAGGCTTGAGGCTGCGAAAGACCTCGGCCAGCATCTTCGGCCCGTCAATGCGCGGCCAGCCCGCCTTCTCATCCACGAAATAGATGTCGTGGTAGACGTCGGTCATCAGCACCGCATCGAAGCGGCCCTCGGGAAGTTGCAGCTGGTTGTTTTCCGCCAGCAGCCGCTCCACATTCGGCAGCCTCCCCGGCGGAAAGCGTCCCGCCAGATCGTCCTTCGCAAAAGCCAGGTAGGGCGTGTTGTTGTGCGCCACTACCCGCCCGTTGGCGCCGACGATGTAGGACAGAAGCTCTGTGTAGTAGCCGCCGCCCGAGTAGAGGTCCAGCACGGTCGTCCCCGGCGCGATGCGGAAGAACGTCAGTACAGCCGCACTCTGTCGCGGCTCGTCCCGGACCCGGTCCGACGCGGGCCGAGCGGCGTTGGCCACCGCGGCAATCACCGCCTGCTCTGCCGGATCGGTGGGCGAGCGCCGCACGGCAGGGCGCTTCACGGCGTCTTCGGAGCGCAGCTCCGGACCCGTCTGGGTCGACGCCTGGGTGGCGCTGCCAGCCATGGCAGCAGATTTCGCCGGGTCCAGCCGGGCACCGGAGCAACCCGCGATGACTACGACGAGAACAATCAGGCCGGAGTGGCGAAGCAACATGGCGACACCTCCATCAGAAACGAAAACTGAAAGTCTCCCGGTCCAGATGCCGCTGCCACACGACATCGTGCGGTGGCGACAGCCACAGATGCCACGTCTGCTGCTGGTGCCGGTAGGGGTCCGCAGTGGCACGAAAGACCGCCGGTGTCAGCACGGCAAGGCAACAACCGGCCGGGTGCCGGGCCGACTCGTAGCGTAGCAGTCCGATGGCAGCGGCACGGGCCTGATCGGCGAGCGCCTGGGTGGCCTGGTAGTCTTTGCGGTCCGTCCACAAAGGCCCGTCCGCTGCGAGCGGTGGCCGGGTGAGATCCAGGGCCCGCGGACTGGCCCCGTGAAACTCGAACAGGGTGAGCTGTAGTGACGCCGGCTTGCCGGCCAGGCCGGCGCTATCCAGCCAGAAGCGCAGTCGCCAGTAGCCCGCCTCCGCGCAGGCGGTCTGCCGGTCTTCCGCTCCGTAGAACACGCCTGGATCGTCGGGCCGGCGAAACCGCGATCCCGTCACGAGTGGCCGGTAACGGAACGGTGTGGCCAGGAGCCAATGCAAACCGGCAAGTTCATCCGGCAGTGGCGGCTTCACCTCGTCGAGGATGGCCTCGAGCAATGCCTGGTCCCGGAGCCGGCCTCCGGCCAGAGACATGCTCGCGACCTGGTGCTGTGCCTCAACAGCCCGCCACCCGCTGCCCTGCCAGGCGAAGGCCTCAGACCCGAGCGCGGTGGGCGTCCACGTAATCGCAGGCATGCACCAGGCCCTCCACGCTCCGGATGGTCTCGAGTGGCGTCCTGCCACCGAAAGCCTGGTTGGCCGACTTGAGCCAGGCGCGGGCCTGTTCGTCATCACCACCCACCAGGGCGGACAGGGAGCGATACAGTCGAACTAGATGGGCGCCCAACTCCCAGGGCTTCGCGCCCTCCGCCAGCAGGAACTTGCCATTGAGCAAACGGGACGCCGAGGGCTGGCTGACGCCGATGATCGCCGTGAGTTCGGTGGATTTGAGCTTGAGGCGGCGGGCCGTTTCAGCCACGGCCGCGGTGAGGACGCGAGCCCGTTCGGGGTCGGTGGCCGGGGTGCTCGGGGTGGTTGGGGGTGAGGCGGCTTTCAGCATGTCGCTATTCTATAGAATAGAAAGACGCCTGAGAACTGCCGCTGGCCCGAGATTTTAGGGATTATGACAAATCCGTGGCTCTGCAGTCATCCACAGGGGAACGCCGCTCCTCGCCGACCCAGCGCTTATATTGCCAGTCGCCACTCCCTGGAATCGTCCCGATGCACGCCAAGTCCAACCCGACGACCCCAATGACGGAAGTCGGCCACTTTGTGCACGGCGCACGGGTGCCCGGCCAGTCCGGCCGCCACGGCACCGTGTACAACCCCGCCACCGGCCAGGCTCGCCTCCAGGTTGCCTTTGCCACGCGGGCAGAAACGGAGCGAGCCATCGCCGCCGCTGCCGCGGCGGCGCCCGGGTGGGCTGCAACGCCACCGCTCCAACGCGCCCGGATCATGTTCCGGTTCAAGGAACTCATCGAGCAGCACCGGGATGAACTCGCGGCACTGATCACAACCGAACACGGCAAGGTCCTGGCGGATGCGCGGGGCGAAGTCACCCGCGGGATGGAAGTGGTCGAATTCGCCTGCGGCATTCCGCACCTGTTGAAAGGCGAGTTCAGCGAGAACGTCGGTTCCGGGGTCGACAGCTGGTCCCTGCGCCAGCCCGTGGGCGTCTGCGCCGGAATCACGCCCTTCAACTTTCCCGCGATGGTGCCGCTCTGGATGTTTCCCATCGCGATTGCGTGCGGCAACACCTTTATCCTGAAGCCGTCCGAGAAGGATCCGTCCTGCCCTCTTCGTCTTGCCGAACTGCTGGCCACTGCCGGGTTGCCCCCGGGCGTGTTCAACGTGGTCAATGGCGACCGCGAGGCCGTCGACACGCTGCTCATCGATGCCCGGGTCGCTGCACTGAGTTTTGTGGGCTCCACGCCCGTCGCAATGCACGTTTACCGCACGGCCGCCGAGCACGGCAAGCGCGTTCAGGCGCTCGGTGGCGCCAAGAATCACCTCGTGGTGCTGCCCGACGCGGACATGGAACTGACGGCCAATGCCCTGATGGGCGCAGCCTACGGCTCGGCCGGCGAGCGGTGCATGGCCATTTCCGTCGCTGTCGCCGTCGGCGACGCCGGTGACCGGCTCATCCGGGCATTGGAGCCGAAGATCGCGGCGCTGAGGGTCGGGCCCGGCACGACAGACGTGGATATGGGCCCGCTGGTTACGGGTGAGCACCGGGAGCGGGTCCGAGGCTATATCGAAGCCGGCGTGCGGGAGGGCGCGACACTCGTCGTCGACGGCCGCGCCGCGCCGATCCCCGGCGCCACGGCTGGCTTCTTTCTGGGTGCAACCCTATTCGATCACGTGACACCCACGATGCGCATTTACCGCGAGGAGATCTTCGGGCCCGTCCTGGTCGTGGTCCGCACATCGACACTCGACGAGGCGCTGCAACTGGTCAGCGCCCACGAGTTCGGCAACGGCGCCTCGATATTCACGCGCGACGGCCGGGCCGCCCGGAAGTTCGCCAATGCCGTGGCGGCGGGCATGGTCGGCATCAACGTGCCGATTCCGGTACCAATGGCCTTCCACAGCTTTGGCGGGTGGAAGCGCTCACTGTTTGGCGACCTGAACGTCCACGGACCTGACGGCGTGCGCTTCTACACGCGGAACAAGACGGTCACCGCCCGGTGGTTCGCCGATGACGCCGCGGGTTCCGCCGACTACCGGATGCCAACGATGAAGTAAGCGCTCGCCGGCTAACCGGTTGAGGCCAATTCGAAATGCCACAACCCGTCGTCGGTTGCGCGGCGACGGACCCGCCCGCGGCCGATGAGGCAGTTCAGGTGAGCGAGCGACTCGCCCGTGGCGAAGCCGAGCAGTTCGTGGCCGATGGCTCGACGGAACAGCGCGGGAAAAAGATCGACGGCCCGCAGTGGCCCGGCACGCAGCGCCTCCTCCACCTTGACCAGCGCGGCCTCGTGCCATTCGATCAGTTCCTGGAGCCGCAAGTGGGCACCGACGAAGGGCTCGTTGTGGGCCGGCAGCACCAGCACGTCGGCGGGAATCTCGTGCTGCAGGCGGGCGCAGGATTCCAGCCAGTCGGTCAGCGGATCCGCGTCCGGCTCGGTGGGAAAGACGGAAACGTTGGAACTGATCCGCGGCAGGATCTGGTCGCCGGAGATGAAGAGGTTCAGGTCGGGGCTCCAGAGGCAGATGTGCTCCGGCGAGTGGCCATTGCCGCCGATGAGCCGCCATTCCCGCCCGCCGATCTGCATTGACTCACCGGCGGTCACCCGCCGGACGGAATCGGGCATCGCCTCGACCATCTTGCCGAATGCGCCAAAGCGCTTCCGGTAGGTCGCGAGAGCGTCCTCGTTCCAGCCCGCGGCCCGATAGAAATTCACCCCGTCTT
>JBDSWH010000318.1:0-7861 GCA_039926785.1 Gammaproteobacteria bacterium | reverse complement strand
GCCTTCCGCCGCGCCGCCGCCGGCCATGGACCCGGTGCTGCTGGACATCCTCTCCCGTGAAGTCGCCGTGCACCTCGGCGCCATCCGGGACTTCGTGGCCAGGGCCGGCGATGCCATGTCGCAACCGTTGCCGGAGAGCATCTTCCGGGCCTGCCACACCCTGCACGGCAGTCTCACCATGGCGGGCGTCACCTCCGCTGTCGAGGTGGCGGGGCCCTTGAACGATCTGATGGGCGTGCTGCACACCGCGCGCCTGCCAGCGGACTCTTCGGTCATTGCTGCAACCGGGGAGACCGCCGCGGTGGTGGCCCGCATCGTCGACCACTTGCGTGCCCCCGAAGCGCCAACGGCGGCGGCGGAGGCCGCGGTGCAGGCAACCGTCCGGGCACTCACGGCGCGCCTTCACGGGCTGATCGCCCATGCCGGTGAGAGGGCCGCTGCGCTGTCGGCCGAGCCCGCTGACAATGGCACCGCGTCACTGCCGATTCCCATGCTGTCCGCGCTCGATTTTGCGGACGCCGCCGACGAGATTGAAGACGTCTCGCCCTGGTCTGGCACGGCCTTCCCGGGGCCCTACGAAGCGGAACCGGTCGAGCCGGGCATGGACCTGACTGAAGTCTTCGACGTGGGCGAAATGGGGCTTGCCGAGCCAGAGGCAGAGTTTGAATCCGCGCTTGAGCCCGAGCCCGAACCGACGGGGCCACTGGTTGCGACGCCCGACTTCCCGGCCGTCACCACGGTAACCGGGTGGGACGCCGAGGTTGCCGAGATTTTCGCCGAGGAGGCCAGCGAGATCCTCGAGAGCTGCGACCGGGCCGTCGCCCGGCTGGCAGCCCGGCAGGCCGAGGAGCAGGCCCTGGCCGAGCTGCAGCGCGGGCTGCACACCCTGAAGGGCGGCGCCCGCATGGCGGGCCTCTACGCGATGGGCGACCTGAGCCACGATCTGGAGACACTGCTGCTCCGCATGGCAGACGGTGTCCTGCCCCGTGCGCTGGAGACCTACGGCGTGGTCCAGGCGGCGCTGGATGAATTGCATCTCTTGCGGGACCAGATTCCCGCTGGCGTCGCGTCGGCTCCGTCCGCCGCCCTGATGGCGCGCCTCGCCGCCGCGCTCCGTGGCGACCTGGGCACTGCCCGAGAGCCCGAGGTGGCGACCCCCGAACCGCTGCCGCCGGTGGACCTGGTGGCAGAGCCGATCACGGTTGAACAGCTGCCCGACGAGGTCTATCCCGAGATCCTCCTGCCCGAAGCAGAGGCGGAGCCGCCGTTCGAACCGCCGCAACCCGAACCTCCGCAACCCGACCTGCCGGCGCTGGCGCCTTCTATCCCGCCGGCGCTGGAGCGCCTCGGTGAGCTGGCGCGCGAACTGGAAGCGCCCCCGGCGCCTCAGCCGACGGCAGAACTGTTGCGGGGGATGCCGCCCGCGCCGACGGTCCCGGCCCTCGACGCCGACGCGATTCGGCCAAGGGCTGCCCGGGAACGTCCGGCCGAGCCGCGGGACTTCGCCCGCGTCGATGCCAGCGTGCTGGAGCAGCTGTTGAATGGCGCTGGCGAAATCAGCATCGCCAACTCGCGCCTCAGCCAGCAGCTGTCACAGATCCAGTTCAACCTGGATGAGCTCAACCAGACGGTGGTCCGGCTCCGGGATCAACTGCGCAAGCTCGAGATCGAGACCGAGGCGCAGATCCTCCACCGGCACCAGGCGGAGCCGCACAAGGAGACCGAGTTTGATCCGCTGGAGCTGGACCGCTACTCGAGCATCCAGCAACTGTCCCGCGGCCTCGCCGAGACCGCCAGCGACGTGAGCAGCATCAAGGATCTGCTCCACAACCTGAGCGCGGACACCGAAGGGCTGCTGGTACAGCAGGCCCGCACCACGACCGAGCTGCAGGACCAGCTGATGCGCACCCGCATGGTGCCATTCGACCAGCACGGCTCCCGGCTCGCCCGGCTGGTGCGCCAGACGGCCAAGGACCAGGGCAAGCTGGCCGAACTCGGCATTGTCGGCAGCGGCGACCTGGATCGGCAGGTTCTGGAGAAGATGCTGCCCCCGTTCGAGCACATGCTCCGCAACGCCGTCATTCACGGCCTCGAATCGCCCGCCGAGCGCGAAGTCATGGGCAAGCCCGCGGCGGGGACGATCCGGATCGCGATCCGGCGCGAGGGCGCCGAGGTCGTCATCGACATTGCCGACGACGGCCGCGGCCTCGACGTGACGGCCATCCGGCGCAAGGCCGTCGAGCTGGGCTTCGTCACTCAGGATGCCGCGCTGACCGATGAGGAGGCGATGCAGTTCATTCTCCGGTCGGGCTTCAGCACGGCCGACCAGCTCACCCAGGCCGCGGGGCGCGGCATCGGGATGGACGTCGTGGCGAACCAGGTCGCCAAGCTGGGCGGGTCACTCTCGATAGCGTCCCAGCGCGGCAAGGGCACCACCTTCACCCTGCGGCTGCCCTTCACGCTTGCCGTGACCCAGGCCCTGATCGTCCGTGCTGCCCACGAGCTCTACGCCCTGCCCCTGCCGACGGTCGAGGGCATCATCCGCATCTCCCGCACCGAGTTCGGGGAGCGGATGGCGCGCCCGGAGCCCGCCATCGAGTACGGCGGGCAGCGCTACTTCTTCCGGCACCTGGGCCAGTTCCTGGGGCTCGGGCCGTCGCGCCTGCCCGATGAGCAGGATCGCGTGTCGATCATCCTGGTGAAGGCCGGGGAGAATTCCACGGCCTTGATCACCGACGAGATGCAGGACAGCCGGGAAATCGTCGTGAAGCCGGTCGGCGCACAGCTCGCCACGATTCGCGGCATTTCCGGCGCGACGATCCTTGGTGACGGGCGCATCGTCGTCATTCTGGATGTGGGCGCCCTGGTGCGCTCGCATCGGCCGTCGCCCGATACACCAGCGCCGCTAGCCGAGCCCGAGCAGAAGCAGAACCTGGCGCTGGTGGTGGACGACTCGATCACCATGCGCCGTGTGACCCAGCGCCTCCTGGAGAGAAATGGCTTCCGCGTGGTCACGGCCAAGGACGGTGTCGAGGCCATCAGCGTGCTGCAGGATCACCGGCCTGACATCATCCTGCTCGATGTGGAAATGCCCCGCATGGACGGCTACGAATTCGCCAGGCACGTCCGGAACGACGCGGCGCTGGCGCGGGTGCCGATCATCATGGTCACTTCCCGGGTGAGCGAGAAGCACCGGGCCCGGGCCATCGAGATCGGGGTCAACGACTACCTGGGCAAGCCGTACCAGGAGCGCGAGCTGCTCGAGGCGGTCCAGCACCAGCTCGTCAACCAGGCGGGCACCCGGCCGTGACAACAGTCCACGACGAGCTCTATAGCCTGCTGGTGCCATTGCACCAGGAACGCCTGATCGTGCCCCGCGCCTGCGTTGCCGAGGTCGTTCGCTACGCGCCCTTGCAGACCGACGAGGCCGTTCCACCCTGGTTCCGGGGCCGCATCAACTGGAACGGGCGTCAGGTGCCGGTGATATCGTTTGAAGAATTGGCCGGCCTGACGCCGGCGGAGCCCGGTGGCCGTACCCGAGTGGCGATTCTCTCGGCCATCGGTGGCCGGCTGTCGTCGGGCTTCTTTGGCGTCCTCACAGAGGGCTTCCCCCAGCTGGTGCGCGTTAACCGCGAAGTGGTGCAACCGGCCGCGCGGCAGGTCTGGCCTGAGAACGGGCCGGTGATCTGCCAGATCCGGATGATCAACGAGTACCCGCTGATTCCGGATCTCGAGGCGATCGAGAGCTTGATCGAAGACGCCCTCAATCCGAGCGAGGAACTACTCTCCTAGACGCCCAAATCCCCTCGCGCGAATTGCAGGATCGCGAGCGCGGCCAGTGGCGCTGTCTCGGTCCGCAGGATGCGCGGCCCCAGGCGCAGGCCCTGGAATCCCGCGGTCGTCAGCGCCCGGATCTCGTCCTCCGTAAAGCCGCCCTCCGGTCCGATCGCCAGCGCCACGCGGGTGGCGGTACCCAGCAGTTCGCCCAGCGTACCCTCGCCCCGGGGATCCAGCGTCAGTCGCGCCGTGCCGGGCTCGACGGCTGCCAGGGCTTCGTCCAGCGGGCGCGCGGGTAGTACGGCGGGAACGATCGAGCGGCCGCACTGCTCGCAGGCGCTGATGACGATACGCTGCCAGTGGGCGCGCCGTGCGTCGCCGCGCTCGGCATCCAGGCGTACCACGCTCCGCCCGGCGAGCACTGGCTGCAGGGCGCACACGCCGAGCTCGGTTGCCTTTTGCACAACGGCGTCCATGCGCGGCCCTCGGCTGACGCCCTGCAGAAGCGTGACGGCGAGCGGCGATTCGCGTTCGACTCTCCGTCCCGTGCCCACATCGGCCGACACGCCGCTCCGGGCCACGACCCGGAGAACCGCGTCGTAATCCGTGCCGGTGCCATCGAACAGGGTGATAGGATCGCCCGCGGCCAGCCGCAGCACCCGCGCGACGTGGACGGCAGCCGATTCGGGCAGCCGGTGCATCATCCCGGGGCTCAGGACCTCGGGCGTGTAGATGCGGGGACGTGGCATGGGGCGGATAGTACAGACGAGGGGAGGGAGACGGGCCGCCAGCAACCCGCGCCATGTGGCCCGGCGTCACCGCCTGGCGCTCGATCCCGTCAACGGCCTCCTGCGGGGCGCGCGCCAGCGGCCGTCACCGAACTGTGACGACCGGCCGGCCGGCGTCGTGCCCGAACTGATTGTGATTCACGGCATCTCGCTGCCCCCGGGCCAATTCGGTGGGCCCCATATCGACCACCTCTTCACCAACCGGCTCAATCCTGCCGGCCACGACTACTTCCGTGGCGTTGCCGGCATCAAGGTGTCGAGTCACCTGCTGATCCGCCGGACTGGGGAAGTTGTGCAGTACGTCCCGCTGCACCGGCGGGCCTGGCACGCGGGCAAGTCGAGCTTCCGGGGGCGCCACCGCTGCAACGACTTCTCGGTGGGCATCGAGCTGGAGGGCACCGACGACCGACCCTACACCGCAGCCCAGTATCGCCGGCTGGCCACCGCGATCCGTATTCTGCGCCGGGGCGTGCCATCCCTCGCGGCCGCCGCGATTGTGGGTCACAGCGACGTGGCGCCGGGGCGCAAGACGGATCCGGGGCCGGCCTTCGACTGGCCGCGGCTGCGCCGGCTGCTCGGCTTAGACTAGCGGCATGAACTTTCTCGCGCTGCTTCTTGGCCTGGTTCTTGAGCGGGTCCTGACGCACCTGTTTCACCTGCGGGAGTTCCGCTGGCTCGATCCACTGTTCGATGCCCACTTGCGCCGGCTGCGGGCCACGACGGGTGACCAGACGGGTGACCAGGTGGGTAGCAGGGGCCGCCGGTGGTCGGCCCTTGCACTCACGTTCCTGCTGGCGGCGCTGCTCGTGGCGCCGGTCGCGCTGCTGTCCGGCGCCCTTCGGGGCGAACTGCTGCAGATTCCCTCCTTCATGTTCGCCGTGATCGTCCTGCTGTTCTCACTGGGGCCCCGCGACCTGGACGACGAAGTGGAGGACTACGGCGACGCGCTCGAGACCGGCGATACGACCAACCAGCAGCGGGTGGCGGAGGAATTGCTGGAGCGGCTGCCCCCGGTGCTGCCGGCCGAGCGGAATGCCGCCGTCGAGCGGGCGATCTACGTCCAGGCCAACAACAGGATCTTCGGCGTCGTGTTCTGGTTCCTGGTGCTGGGACCGGCGGGCGCCTGGGCGTTCCGCGTGCTGGACCTGCTGCGGCACCGTGCCGAGATCAAAGCCGGCGAGGAAGACGCCACGGCAACCATGACAGCCGTCCGCATCCTGCACGGACTGCTGGCGTGGATTCCGTCCCGCCTGCTGGCACTGGGCTATGTGCTGGCCGGCAATTTCGAGGAAGCGATGGAGAGCTGGCGCAACACGGGCCGCGAGGCCAACCTGTCCTTCGCGGACGGGACCGCGGAGATCGTGGCGCGGGTCGGCATTGCGGCGTCCGGCCGCGGTGCCCTGGATGTCGCTGACTCCGTTGAGGCCCAGGACCGGATCGGCGGTGCCCGTTCCCTGGTCATCCGGACTCTGTGGATGATCTGGTGTCCGGTGATCGCCGTCCTGACGTTGTATGACTGGCTCACTTGATCCGCTCCGCCCCGTAGGAGCGCCTTTAGGTGCGATCCTCCTGGTGGCCCTGCTAGTTCCAGCCTGCGGCCGCGCCCCGTCGCCAGCCCCCACCCCCGACGGACCCGCCACGCGCATCGTCGCGCTGGCCCCGCACCTGGCCGAGCTGGTGTTTGCGGCCGGCGCGGGCCCACAGCTGGTGGGCGTCGTCGAGTTCAGCGATCACCCGGCCGGTGCCCGCACACTGCCCCGCGTGGGCGATGCCTTCCGCCTGGACCTCGAGGCCCTGGCCGCGGTCCGGCCCGACCTGGTCCTGGGCTGGCCCAGTGGTAACTCTCCAGCCATGCTGGAGCGCCTCCGGAGCCTGGGTTACCGGGTCGTCGAACTGGAACCGCGGCGGCTCGATGATGTCGGGGACCAGATTGAGGAAATCGGACGTCTCGCCGGCACGACGCCGGAGGCGCTGACGGCCGCCCGGTCCTGGCGCGACGGGCTGGCGGCATTGCGAGCCAGGTACGGCCAGTCGCATCCGGGCCGGGTGTTCTACCAGGTGGCGCCGCAGCCGCTGCTGACCGTGAACGGACAGCATTTCATTGGCGAGGCGATCGAGCTCTGTGGTGGGGAGAACGTCTATGCCCGAGTGCCGGGCCTGACGCCCGTGGTCAGCGTCGAGTCGGTCGTGGCCGAAGCGCCGGATGTGATTGTCGCCAATGGCTACACGCTGGGTCCCGGCCGGCCGGCGTCCGGTTCGCCGCTGGATGTCTGGCGGTCCTGGAACGGCGTGCCGGCGGTCGCCCGGGGCCGTCTCCATGTCATCGATCCGGACCTGATGAGCGTGCCCGGTCCGCGGCTGCTACAGGGCATCACGCAACTGTGCGGGGCGCTGAACGAGGGAAAGTAGGCCTGGCCCGGGCGTTCAGGACCCCGGCTTGTCCCCGATTTTACCGCGCGGCTTCCAGATCACCTCGTGCCCACCATCCATCCGGCACAGAACCCGGGACATCACGAAGAGCAGGTCCGACAGCCGATTCAGATAGCGCACGGATTCGGCATTCACCGGTTCATCCCGCTGGAGAGTGATGACCCGCCGCTCCGCCCGCCGGCAGACGACGCGAGCCAGATGACAGGTTGCACCGCCCGGCGTACCTCCGGGAAGTACGAAGTCCTTCAGTGGTGGCAGATCGCTGTTGAGTTCGTCCAGTACCGACTCGAGGCCGGCCGTGTCGGTGGCAACGATGACATCCCGGCCGGGCACGGCCAGTTCGCCACCCAGGTCGAACAGTCGGTGCTGGATGGCGGTGAGGCTATCCCGGACCCGCGTTGGAAGGTTCGCCGTTGCCAGGACCAGGCCGATGCAGGCGTTCAGCTCGTCCACCGTGCCGTAGGCCTCCACGCGCGCGCAGTCCTTTGGCACCCGTTCACCCGAGGCAAGGCCCGTGGTGCCGTCGTCGCCCGTCCGGGTGTAGATCTTGGTCAGCCGATTGCCCATGACGTCCTGCCCTGGCGATTTGCGTGCCGAGTGTAACTGCGCTGGGTTGTTAGCGGGGTTGTTAGCGGTGGTGCTGTGAATAGCCCAGCGCCGGGATTGCACCGGCTTCCGGAATGAGCGCGACGTCACCCCGATCGCTCGCGTAACGGTCGTAGGGCGTGGCGAACAGTCGCTCGAGGTTGGCCGGGGTGAGCGCTGCGCGGGCTGCATCCAGGAGCCAGGTGCCATCCGGGAAGAGGAGCAGTAAGTGGCTGGCAAAGCGCAGCGCCAGGGTTGGATCATGCAGGGTCATAACGACG
>JBDSWH010000317.1:0-4185 GCA_039926785.1 Gammaproteobacteria bacterium | reverse complement strand
CAGCCACCAGCCCGCAGGCTCGGTGGGTCGCTGGTGAAACTCGTCCCGGTTGCCCACCAGGATGAAGGGGTAGCGGGGATGAACCTGCCAGGCGAGGGCGACGAGGCACATGCGCTGAAGGCGCCGTCCGCTCGCTAGGACGAGCGGAAGTCGGCGGTGGCGCCGGGCCGGCGGAACATCGCGCTGTCCAGGCCGAGGTCAGCGAGCGGGGCGCCACCGTCCCGGTCGACCCACGCCTCGATCAGGCGGAAGGCGATGGATTCGCGCGGTGGCAGCGTGACGGCGCCCGCGCGGATGTCGTCCCGGCTGAGCCAGCGCGCCTCGACGAGTTCGCCGTCGTTGAACCGGATCTCGTCGGAGAGGCCGATCGCGTGGAAGCCCAGCATCATCGCGGCGGGAAATGGCCAGGGCTGGGAGCCGACGTAGGTGCAGTCACCCGCGCGGATGTTGGTCTCCTCGTGCACCTCGCGGAGCACAGCGTCCTCGAGGGATTCACCGGGTTCCACGAAGCCTGCAATGGTGGAGAAGCGGCCCTCGGGCCAGGTGGCCTGCCGGCCCAGCAGGCAGCGGCTGCCCCGGTGGACGAGCACGATCACGGCAGGGTCGATGCGCGGAAAGCTCTTGTGGTCGCAGTCCGGGCGGGTGCAGGTCATGACGAAGCCGCCCTCCCGGGCCCGGGTGGGTGCGCCGCAGACTCCGCAATGCCGGTGCCGCTCCTGCCAGAGAATCATGGCCCGGGCGTAGGCCAGCAGCGCGGCGTCGGCCTCGCTCACCTGGCCCAGGATTTCCCGAAGGCCGAAAAAACCACCCGCCGGCAATAATTCCGGGGGCTCGTCGCTGCGCACGTCGATGGCAAACAACGCCTCACCGTCGCGCCGCCCGAGGAACACGGCGGACTCGTGATCGCCCGCCAGTGGCTCGAGATCCTCCCGTCGACAGACCACGACACCGCCGTCCCTGAGCAGGCAGCGGGATTGCCAGATGGGGACGAAACGCGTGTCGGCCGCACCGAAGGCTGCCGCCAGTTCCTCCGCTTTCTGGCGCAGCGGCGACAGGCGCTCCACGCCGGAGCCGGTGAAGGTGATGCGGGTCATGAAGGCAGGTTACGCATGATCCTTTACTTCGCAAAATGGACAGCGTTCGTAGTCCAGCGCGTAGGCGTCCTGCACGTAGGGCCCCTCGCAGAGCGCACACCAGGCCAAACGGAGCTCCCGGCGGGACACGAGGCAACGGTAAAGATTCCAAGTCCATTCAAAGGACAGCTGGGGATCCGGGTGGAGTGCCCGGTACGCTTCAAAGGCGTCACAGAGACCGCAGCCCAGGGGAACGCCGGCCCCGCTGATGGCGGGCAGCGCCCTGGTGTCCCTGTCCAGGCACACGACACCGGTCTGCACGAAGAGACCCGCCAGCAGGCTCGCTTCGCCTTGGCGCCGGGCGGAGTTGACGAAGGGGGCGATCTGGCTCGGGGACTTGCCGCGCCGCCGGCGCACCGCCGCCTGGCCCGGGAAATAGCTGGCGTAGATCTTCCGGATCCGGTCCTCGGTGAAGCCCGTGCACAGGCGAATGGTCCCCGTCCGGGCCTCGTGGCCGATCATCCGGACGGCCAGGTCGAAGCGCTGTCGCTCCCCGGCGTATCGGCTGTCTGTGGCGCGCATCATTCCCCCGATTGTTGACAGTTTTGATCATTTTGGACCAAATATTACTCATCATGGTATTTATTTGGTCCATTTTGAACATTTATAGTAGCGACTGGTCGCTCAGAGGGAACTTCGCAAATGCCCAGCAAATGGCCCGATACGCACATCCGGCAGGAAATCCTCGAGTTCAACCGGGAATTCCTTGAGCTGATCCGCGCCGACATCGGTCCCGGAACGGCCTTCGGTTTGCCTGGGGCCGTACGCCAGCGGCTGGCCCTGCTGACTCCCGAGCAGCTCGAGGCCATCGCCGCCACGCCCTGTCTGCTGGTCACCTTTGTGGCCTGGCCACCCCGACAGCTGCCTTTTGGTGTCGCGGAGCCTTCCTGTGCACCGGCGCAGGCGGATGCGGCCCGGCTGTTCGCGGCGGGTTTGCTGACCTGGCTCTGGCACACGGCACGCCAGGACCGGTTGCTGGCCGCGCTTTGCACGGGGCCGGGTCGCGGGGTTGTTGAGCAATTGGCTAGCGCCGGATTCCGGGATCTCCAGCGGGCCGCCGCGGCCGCGACAGCAGGCCTCGAGGCGCGCTTCTGCCGGCATCCGCGCCTCTGGCCTGACCTCGTCCGGGCTGCCTCCCAGGCGGACACCCAGATACTGATTGCGACGCGACTGTCGGCGGTCCAGCTGACGCTGATCAGCCGGAAGTAACCCCGCCCGCACACCCTTCCGGTTCAACCCACGGTGGTGGCGCCGGCGAACGTTGTATCCCGCCGTCCAGCAGGCACAATGCCGCGCCATGCACGCGCTCTCGATCCAGCAACTCACCAAGGTTTATGCAAACGGCGTCCGGGCCCTGGACGGCATCGACCTCACGGTGGCCACCGGCGATTTTTTTGCGCTCCTCGGCCCGAACGGCGCGGGCAAGACCAGCCTGATCGGCATCGTCACTTCGCTCGTCACCAAGACCAGCGGCAGCGTGAGCGTGTTCGGCCACGACCTGGACCGGGACGTGAACTCGGTGAAAAACGCGATCGGCATCGTGCCCCAGGAGCTGAACCTCAACCTGTGGGACAAGGCCAGCAACATCGTCATCAACCAGGCGGGCTTTTATGGCCTCACGCGCTCCCGGGCGGGGCAGCGCGCCGAGGTGTGCCTGAAGCAGCTGCAGCTCTGGGACAAGCGGGACGAGACGGCCCGTACGCTCTCGGGCGGCATGAAGCGGCGGCTGATGATCGCGCGGGCGCTGATGCACGAGCCACGGCTGCTCATCCTGGATGAACCCACCGCCGGCGTGGACATCGAGATCCGGCGTTCCATGTGGGAGTTCCTGCGCGAGCTCAACGCGAGTGGCACCACGATCATCCTGACGACGCACTACCTGGAAGAGGCGGAAAATCTCTGCCGAAACATCGCCATCATCGACCACGGCCGGGTCATCGAGCAGGGACCGATGGCCGGCGTGCTGTCCAAGCTCAATGAGGAAGTATTTCTGCTGACGCCGCGGGAGCCGGTGCTGGTGGAGCCCGTGCTGGCGGGCTTTGAGGTTCGCCTCAATGGTCCCCAGGAGCTCGAAGTGGCGTTGCCCCGCTCGCGCAGCGTCAACGAGCTGTTTGCCGCGCTCTCGGTGGCTGGCATCCAGATCCTCAGCCTGCGCAACAAGTCCAACCGCCTCGAGGAACTCTTTCTGCGGCTTACCGAGCGCACGGGACCCGACAAGCCGGACCAACGGCCGGCCCCAGCGGCGTTGCGCCGGTGAGCTTCCGCCAGCAGGCAATCGGGCTCATGACCCTTTCCCGGAAGGAGTACCACCGGGTCGTGCGCATTTGGCTGCAAACCATCCTGCCACCCGTCATCAACATGGCGCTCTATTTCGTAATCTTTGGCAATCTCATTGGCCGGCGCATCGGCCAGATGGACGGGGTCGACTACAAGCAGTACATCGCACCCGGCCTGATCATGATGGCGGTCATCACCAACGCCTACGGCAACGTGGTGTCATCGTTCTTCTCTGCGAAAATCAACCGGCATCTGGAGGAAATGCTGGTGGCGCCCATGTCGAACGTGACCATCGTGCTGGGGCACATGGCAGGCGGCATGGTCCGGGGTGTGTTGGTCGGGCTGGCCGTCACGGTAGTGGCACTCTTCTTCACGCCGCTGCCGTTCGCGCATCCCCTGATCACTATCACGGTATTCCTGATGTGTGCCGCCATCTTTTCCCTGGGCGGCATGATCAACGGGATCGTGGCAAAGAACTTCGACGACGTGGCCATCATTCCGTCGTTTGTCCTCCAGCCGCTGACCTACCTGGGTGGCGTGTTCTATTCCATCACGCTGCTGCCCGACCTGGCGCAACAGATTTCCCGGTTCAACCCGATCCTGTACCTGGTGAACGCATTCCGCTACGGGATGCTCGGCGTGTCCGACGTACCCATTGGTTTCGCCTACCTGATGATGTTGGTGTGCCTGGCGCTGCTCTTCGGCACCTGCGTCCTGATGCTGAAGCACGGTTACCGCATCAGGGACTAATGGCGAGAATTGGGGACATGCCTAA
>JBDSWH010000316.1:0-3684 GCA_039926785.1 Gammaproteobacteria bacterium | reverse complement strand
GGCAGGCTGTTGTTGGGCCCGGTGACGGTCTCGTAGGCAATGGCCACGACGCCCGACTTGATCAGGCTCTCGGTCTGCTTCGGATCCGGCGCGAGGTGCAGGTAGGTGAACAGCACCTGCCCGTCCCGCAGCATTGCGAACTCGGCTGGCAGCAGTTCCTTCACCTTGACGATCATCTCGGCGCGGGCAAACACGTCGCTGGCCGAGCCGGCGATGGTGGCCCCCGCCCGCTCGTAGTCCGTGTCGCGCATGCCGATCCCGGCGCCCGCCTTGCTCTGCACCAGCACCTGGTGCCCATGGAAGGTTAGCTCGCGGACGCTGGTGGGTGTCAGGCCGACGCGGTGTTCGTCCTGCTTGACCTCGGTGGGTACGCCAATAAGCATGGCTCTCTCCTGGAAATGCCCCGGCGCGCAGTCCTCAATGAACTGTCTTGAGGGCCTTGCCGAGCGCGTCGACGATCTGCCCGATCTGGGCGGGTTCAATAATGAGTGGCGGCGTCAGCGCGATGGTGTCGCCCGTCGTGCGCACCAGCACGCCGTTGGCAAAGCAGTGGCGGAAGACGTCCAGCGCGCGCAACGCGGGCTGGTCCTTGCGGGGCTCCAGCTCGACAGCGCCCATCAGGCCGATGTTCCGGACGTCGATCACGTGGGGCGCGCCCTTCAGGCTGTGCAGCGCGTCCGCAAAGGCCGGCGCGAGGGCCACGGCCCGCTCGAACAGCCCCTCGTCCCGGTACACGGCCAGGGATGCGAGGGCGGCGGCGCAGGCCAGCGGATGCCCCGAGTACGTGTAGCCGTGGAAGAACTCGATGGCCTGCTCCGGTTGGGCGTTGGGCCCGCCGCCATTCACGCAGGCCTCGTAGATGCGCCCGTCCACCAGCACCGCGCCCATGGGCACCACGCCGCTGGTGATGCCCTTCGCCACAGTCATGAGGTCGGGCTGTACGCCGAAAGTCTGGGACGCGAACGCGGCGCCCGTGCGGCCGAAGCCGGTGATCACCTCGTCGAAGATCAGCAGCAGGTTGTGCCGGTCGCAGATGGTGCGGATGCGCTCCAGGTAGCCCTTCGGCGGCAGAAGCACGCCCGCGGAGCCGGACACCGGCTCGATGATCACGCCGGCGATGGTGCTCGGGTCGTGCAGCGCGACGAGACGTTCCAGCGCGTCGGCCACCTCGACGCCATGAGCCGGCTGGCCCCTCGAGTACGCGTTCCGCGCGAGGTCGTGGGTGTGAGGCAGGTGATCCACCCCCGGCAGCATCGCGCTCGCAAAGGCCTTGCGGTTGGCCACCATGCCGCCGACGGAGATGCCGCCGAAGCCGACGCCGTGATAGCCGCGCTCCCGGCCGATGAAGCGGAAGCGCTGGCCCTCGCCGCGCGCGCGGTGATACGCCAGCGCGATCTTGAGCGCGGTGTCCACCGCCTCGGAGCCGGAGTTGACGAAGAACGCGTGGGCCAGGTTCGCGGGGGCCAGGCGGGTCAGCTCTTCTGCCAGCTCGAAGGCGCCGGCATGACCCAGGTTGAACGCCGTGGCATAGTCGAGCCGGCCCACCTGCTCACGCACGGCGGCCACGATGCGCGGGTGGCAGTGGCCCGCGTTGACGCACCAGAGGCCGGCGATGCCGTCCAGGATCTTCTGGCCGTCCCGGGTGGTGTAGTACATGCCGGCAGCGGATTCGAGCAGCAGCGGGTGCTGCTTGAAGTACCGGTTGGCCGTGAACGGCATCCAGTAGGGCTGCAGGTCCGGCAAGGGGGGCGGCGCGGGCATGGCTTGGACACTACCGCACTTGCCCCGACGGGCGAAAGCCCGCACATACCGGGCCGGCGAAAGCCCGGCTATGATCCGCTCATGAAGCGGATGCCGACGATCAAGGCAGTGATGACCCCGTTTCCCTACTCGGTGGACGCGCGGGCCACCGTGGCCGACGCTCTCGCCTTCATGCGGGAGCACCGCATCCGGCACCTGCCCGTAACCAACGCCGGCGAACTGGCCGGCAGCGTGTCGGACCGGGACATCCGCCTGATCCTGGGTCCGGACTTCGCAAACCCGGATGAGCACGAGACCCTGGTGGCCGACGCCATGGTGACGGACGCGTACATCGTGGACATGGACGCCCGCCTCGACGAGGTGCTGGCCCACATGGCCGAACACCACCTGGGTTCGGCCATCGTCACGCGGCGCGGCAAGCTGGCGGGAATCTTCACGGTCACCGACGCCTGCCGCCACTTCGCGGATTTCCTGCGGGAGCAGGTCCGGCGGGCCGGGGGCGACGACGCCGCCTGAGCGGATTCCCGCCGGTGTCCTGCGGGCCCCGGGAGGTATGATGCTCTGATGGACCAGACCCGGGATTTCCTGCCCCTCTCCATCGCCGTCCTCACGGTATCCGACACGCGCACCGTCGAGACCGACACCTCCGGTGCGCTGCTGGTCGGCCGCCTTGAGGACGCCGGCCACCTGCTCGGCGACCGGGCCTTGGAGCCCGACGACATCTACCGCATCCGTGCCACGGTGTCCGCCTGGATTGCCGACCCCGGCATCCACGCCATCATCACCACGGGCGGCACCGGCGTGACGGGCCGGGATGGCACGCCCGAGGCCATCGAACCGCTGCTCGACAAGCTCATCGAGGGGTTCGGTGAAATGTTCCGCCGCCTCTCCTGGGACGACATCGGCACGTCCACGCTCCAGTCCCGCTGCCTGGCCGGCGTGGCCAACGGCACCTACGTGTTCTGCCTGCCCGGTTCCTCCAACGCCTGCGCCACGGGCTGGGACCAGCTGATCTCCTCCCAGCTCGACCACCGCACGCGCCCCTGCAACCTGGCCGAGCTGATTCCGCGTCTCAAAGAGGTGTGAAGCTTCCATGGCCGCCCTGCAGATCCGCCAGATCCCCTGCCTGCAGGACAACTACGGCTACCTGATTCACGACCCGGACGCCGGCCTGACCGCGTCCATCGACACGCCCGACGCCGCCCCCATCGAACGCGCGCTGGCCGAGAACGGCTGGACCCTCGACTACATCCTCAACACCCACCACCACGCCGACCACGCCGGCGGCAACCTTGCGCTCAAGGCCAGCACCGGCTGCGTCATCGTGGGCTCCCGCGCCGACGCCGCGCGCATCCCGGGCATCGACATCTTGGTGGGTGAAGGCGACCGCTTCTCACTGGGGACCCACGAGGCGCGCATCCTGGAGACGTCCGGGCACACCGTGGGTCACATCTGCTACGTGTTCGACGCGGACAAGGCCGCGTTCGTGGGCGACACGCTGTTCTCCATGGGCTGTGGCCGCCTGTTCGAGGGCACGCCGATCCAGATGTGGGGCTCGTTGCAGAAGCTGATGGCCCTGCCCGACGACGTGCGCGTGTACTGCGCCCACGAGTACACGGCCAGCAACGGCCGCTTTGCGGTGACGATGGAGCCGAAGAACGTCGCGCTGGCGGCCCGGGTGCAGGACGTCGCGACGCTGCGCGCCGCCGGCCAGCCCACCATTCCCAGCACCATCGGCCTGGAGAAGGCCACCAACCCGTTTCTGAGGCCGGCAAGCACGGAGCTGCGCGCCACGGTGGGCATGCCGTCCGCCCCCGACGCCGAGGTACTCGGCGAAACCCGCCGCCGAAAGGACCGATTTTGAAAGAGGCACCGGGTTTGCATTCTTGCAACTTACGTCGCAAAACGGCGTAAGTTGCAAGA
>JBDSWH010000315.1:0-5072 GCA_039926785.1 Gammaproteobacteria bacterium | reverse complement strand
GGCAGTTTAGGTGAATCGCGCCCGTGGGTCTAGAATACCCAAATCCAATCACAGTGAGCGCGCGATCATGGCCAGATACTTTCATCAAGCTCTGCTTCTTCTGGTCGTCGCAACGCTGGGGGCCTGTGGTGGCGGAGGTTCGTCCGGCACGGCTGCTCCCCAAGTGGCCACGGTCGCCATCGCGCTGACCGACGGTCCAACGACCGACATCGACCAGGCGCTAGCGACTATCACGTCCATCGACCTGCTGGGCGACGACGGTCAGGTCAACATCTTTTCCGGCAGCGAAACTGTCGATCTGTTGAAGCTGGCCGACTACTCAGAGCTGTTTGCCGTGCGCGACGACGTGCCGGCCGGCACCTACAACAAGATTCGCCTTCAGCTCAGCAGCCTTGAGTTGATCCGACTCGACGACAACGGCGACGTGGCCGAGACGGTCCTGACGAAACTGGTCGCCAACGGCAAGATCGACATCAATCCGCAGGGCCCCTTCCAGGTGGCGCCCGGTGCCAATCTGGTGGTCACCATCGATTTCGACGTTGGCAAGTCCCTCAAGATCACCGAGACCGGGAATGGCATGGTGATCGTGCGGCCCGTCGTGTTCGCGGACATCTCCACCGCCAACCTTCCGACGCCGGGACTCACCCGCATTCACGGCACGGTGTCCGACATTGCCGACGACGGCAGTTTCCGTCTGTGTCAGAACCGGTTGGCATCGAGCGATGAGGACGACCGGGCCGACGAGCGCTTTTCCGGCGACCGGCATTGCGTCCGGGTCCGCAGCGATGGCGATACCGGTTTCTTTGACGAAGCGGGTCTGCCGCAGGAACTGTTCGACCTGGCTGTTGGCGACGAGGTCACGGCGATTGGCCGGCTAGTGCCCCTGCCTGATGAAGGGGACAACGACGACGAAGTCGGCGATGATGATTCAGGCGACGAGCGCTTTGGCCTGAACGCCTTCATCATCGAGGAAGGGCCCCTGGGGACCTTTGACCGGCTGCGTGGCATCGTCTCGCTGCCCGTGGATCCGGGCACCGATCGCTTCGAACTCGACCTGGCACCTGGCCAGGGAATTGTCAGCGACGGGCCACTGGCCGCGCAGCTTTATCCCAAGTCCCGCATCTTCACGCCGAACGGAGTGGAGCTGGGCCGCCTGGATATCGATGCCGGATCAAGCGCGCTCCTGGATTCCGTACTGGTCGTCTCCAGCGGCAGCCCTGATGTCCTGCGGACGTCGCTCGTCATCCTGGACGTGGACGCCGGTTCTCCGGAAGTCGTGCTGACCGGCCCGGTGGTGTCGGTCAACTCGACGACCGGCCAGCTGATCGTGGCCGGTCCGGTTGGCGACCGGTGCGTCGATGGGCGGGGTGCTGACGTGTTTCTGGTGGATGACGACGGAGCCAGCCTCGACAGCGAGCGCGGGACGCTCAGTGACCTGGTGCCCGGCCAGGACGTCAACGTCTTTGGCCGGGAGGGTCCTGGCGGTTGCCTCGTGGCGGATACGATTCTCGCGGACCGCTAGTCGCGACCGCGGGCCAACCCGCTACTATTCCGGGATGCCCGATGAACTCCAGTGCTGGCGCTGCGGGGCCTCTCTGACCGCGCTCGGCCTGCCCATCGGGCGCACGGAGGAGTGTCCGGCCTGTCACAGCCAGCTGCACGTGTGCCGCCTCTGCCGGTCCTGGGACCGGGCGCGGCTGAAGCAATGCCGGGAGGAGGACGCGGAGGAAGTGCGGGACAAGGAACGCGCCAACTTCTGCGACTGGTTCAAGCCACGACCGGGCGCGTTCGACGGGG
Source organism: Gammaproteobacteria bacterium (assembly GCA_039926785.1). Lineage (GTDB taxonomy): Bacteria > Pseudomonadota > Gammaproteobacteria > Steroidobacterales > SHZI01. Next base: position 3,275 of record JBDSWH010000315.1, on the reverse strand, counting down.
CGGGCGCAGCGGCGGAGTCGGCGGCAAAGTCCCTGGCCGATTCGCTCTTCGGCCCGAAGAAGTCGTAACTGAAGCAGACCTAGTTGAGCTGCTTGCCGAGGACGGTCACGCGGTGCATTTCCCGCGGCTCGTCGTAGTCGCCAACGGCGTAGTGCACGGTGCACCGGTTGTCCCAAACCGCCATGGAGTTTTTCTCCCAGTAGAAACGGCAGTGCAGCTCCTTCCAGTCGATGTGTTCGAAGAGCATCTTCAATAACGCGTTGCTCTCCTTCTCCCGCAGACCCTCGATGTGGGTCGTCGTGAGCTCGCTGATGTAGAGGAGCTTGCGTCCTGTCTCGGGATGCACCCCGACGAGCGGGTGCAATACCGGGGGCGCTTTCTTCCAGGTCTGCGCGTAGCGCTCCGGGCCGCCCGCAGTCTGCAGTTCCTGCCGGCGATAGGTCTTGGTGACGTCGTGCCAGGCGGACAGGTCGCCGATGATGGCCTGCATCCTGGGCGACAGCGTCTCGTACGCCCGGTACAGGTTCACCCACATGGTATCGCCGCCCCGGGAGGGAGGCTGGATGGAGCGCAGGATGCCGAGCAGTGGCGGGTCGTTGGTGTAGCTCAGGTCCGGGTGCCAGGCGTTCGCCAGGCGCAGGTTTTCCTCCGCGCCATTCTTCGCCTTGAGGACGATGATTTCCTTGTGGTCAGGCAGGCTGGGAATGAAGGGGTGGATGTGCAGGTCACCAAAGCGGCGGCCAAAGGCGATCTGTTGTTCCGGCGTGATGTCCTGGTCCCGGAAGAAGACCACCAGGTTGTCCAGCAGGGCCCGCTTGACCTCCGCATAAGTCTCGTCATCGAAGGGCTCACGCAGGTCGACACCGTGTACGATGGTGCCGAGGGATCCGGAGATTGGCTGCAGGCGGATGCGTCGGTAATTCATGTCCGGAGTTTAGCCCACAGGCGGTTGCTGAGCGCCTACTTCATGTGCAGTTCGATGATGTCCTTGTCGGCGAGCACGTGCTCCGGCCCGACCTGCTGCCCGGCATAAACCTCGGTGCCCCAGATCTTTCCGTAGCGCAGTCCCGTGGCAATGTCCTTGTGGACCTGGTGCGCCACGTCCACGACTGTCTGGCCGTGACGGAGCGTGAAGGGGCGGTCGGTGTCCGCGGGCTTGCCGGGCTGCTTCGTATAGACACGGACAATCTGGAGCGCCTTGAAGAGCATCGCACCGAGGGCCTCGCAGCCGGCGCCGGTGAGTGCCGACAGACTGACTGTCGGCAGGTCCAGTTCCAGCAGTTCCGTTAAGACCTGGAGTTCAGCTGCAGAATCGTCCGCCAGGTCGCTCTTGTTGCCGACCAGGATGGTGGGCAGGGAAATGCGAAAAGGGTCCTCGATGATTTCCTCGCCGTCCGCATCGAAGGTGGGTTCAGGCACCGGTTTGGATCCCCGCAGCCCGGGCCACCAGCCGTGCAGATCGATCTTGCGTTCCGTGAGCTGCGCGAGGATTGCCTGGATGTGCTCGGCACAACCCGGGTCGCCCAGATCCACGACCAGCAACACCCCGTCCGCCGGCTGCAGTGAGTTGACGATCCAGCCCTCAATGTAGTCGCTGGATATCGGTGGCAGATCGACGAGCTGAAAGTAGAGATCCTCGAAGGGCATCATGCCCGGCTGGGGCAACTTGGTGGTGAACGGGTAGGGGCCGATGTCGGCCTTCGAACCCGTCAGCTGGGTGTGCAGCTGGGACTTGCCGGCGTTAGGCGCGCCGATCAGCGCGAGCTGGGCCGCACCTTCGCGGCGAATCGTGTGGACCGGACCCTTTTTCTTGCCGCCCTGCTTGGCCGCCCCGATTTCTTCGGTGATCTCCTTGATCCAGCGCTTGATATCTCCCTGGAGGTGATCGGTGCCCTTGTGCTTCGGAATGGTCCGCAGCATCTCCTTGAGATGCTCCAGCTTCTCGCCGGGCTCACGGGCATTCCGGTAGGCCTCTTCGGCCTTGCGGTAGACGGGTGTCAGATTTGCGGGCATGGCAGCCCGCTATTGTAGCCGCTCCGGCGCCGCTACCGGGCGGCGACCTTCTCCGGCGCCTTGATTGTCATCGTCAGCCAGCCGTCCGCCTGCCACGGGGAAATGTCCAGGTCCATGCCCATGACCTCGGCCTGCTTCTTCATGAGGGGAACGGTGTAGATCTCGTGCACCTCCTGCTCAGTCAGGTCGTGCTGGCCGAGCTGCCGGGTCACCGCGAGGACGTTGCCATAGGGCGACTTCCAGCGCATGGTCGTACCGGTGCGCTGGTATTCCTGGACGAGCTGATAGAAGCACGCCGTCCGCTCGGTGAGGGCAATGGTTGCCAGCTCGGGGCTGCCGCCCTCGCGGATCATCTTGCCCACGCGGATGATCATGGGGCTCTGCGTCTTGACGTCGTGATCGATCATGGCCGTCATCAGGCCGTGGTCCTTTGCGAACTGGATGTTCGTCAGGTGCGCCTTGATCAGCGCGTCGTTCATCTCATGCTGGTAGGGCCAGTCGTCGCTGATGGTCTTGATGGCCTTGGCAACGGCCAGCCCAAGCTGGCGCTGCTGGTCGGGGGTGAAATCCAGGGTCTCGCCGTTACTCGGTTTCGCCTCCCGCACAGCCTTGACGATCGCGTCTGTCAGCACCTGCTCCCGACCCTCGAAGCCGGTGTGCTCGTAGAACGCCTCCGGGGCCGGAGGTGCCTTGGGCTTGCCGCCGGCGCCGTCCGCGGCGAGCGTGGAGGCCGTGCCCGCCACGAAGACCGTGGCGCTGCAGAGCAGGGTGGTGGCAAGCGATGACAGGTTCTGGGGCATGGCGGAAACCTCTAGGTGCGATTGACCGAAATCCTAATCCTTTCGGCGCCGGTCGGTTCCGGATTCTAGGCGGGAAACCAAAGGGCGGGCGATGAGGACCCTCGATGACCGGGGCCGGCGGCGCTACTGCTGCCAGTCTAGGCCCCAGGTTCCAACGCGGCGCCCAGCGCGTCGTCCACCGTTTCCAGCCAGACGAACTCGAGCTGGTTCCGGGCAGACTCCGGAATTTCCTCCAGGTCCTTCCGGTTGCGGGCGGGCAGCAGCACCGTGTGAATCCCCGCGCGCAGGGCCGCCAGCGTCTTCTCCTTGATGCCGCCCACGGGCAGGACCAGACCCCGCAGGCTGATCTCGCCGGTCATGGCCACGTCGCTCCGCACCTTCCGGTTGGTCAGGAGCGACGCGATCGCCATGAACAGCGCCACGCCGGCGCTTGGCCCGTCCTTCAGGATGGCACCCGCGGGC
>JBDSWH010000314.1:0-4139 GCA_039926785.1 Gammaproteobacteria bacterium | reverse complement strand
AGCAGCGAACCGTCATCGAGTATGGCCAAGTCCAGATCGGTTGTCGCCAGCACGGTCTGCACTGCGGGGAGCGGGGCCAGGTTTCGGATGCTGCCGTGGAGAATGGTGTTGCGGGAAAGCTCCTTGACCCTGGCTGATTCGTAGACAATGGTCCTGCCCGTTTCGCGGGTCACCCACTCCAGCAACTCGGATAGCGGCCGGTTCTCGATGTCGGGCGTGCGCACGACCAACTGCACCCACTCCCAGGAAGGATCATTGGCCGCGACGACCGAGCGCTCCACGGCGCTCCCCGATGACACCAGCAACTGCTCGCCGGCAACACCACGGTACTCCTCCGTGCCCAGGCGCATGATGACACTGCCCTCCCGGACCCGGACGCGCTGTTCCGGCTCCCGATAGCGCACCTCGAACTGTGTGCCCACATCGCGCACCACAGCCAGGGGTGTGACGACCCGGATGATCTCGCCGCCCGCACGGGAGTCTACATAGACCGTGCCGGCCAGCACCTCGACCCGGTTCGGGCTCGCGAGACGCACCTCCGTCAGCTCGTCCAGCCGCAGTGAAGCGCCCTGCACCAGCACAAGGCCCACTCGACCGCCCCGGCCGGTGCGTACCTCACTGCCTGCAAGCAGCTTGCGATCGCGCACCAGCGATGCCCAGGGGTCGCGCTCCCGCGAACGGAAAACGGCGTCACCGACGAACTGGTCACTGAGCGCCACGGGCAACGGCGGCCCACTGCGCCAGGCCAGCATGCCGATGCCCACGCCGGCCAGCACGACCGCAGCGGCAGCCACAGCACGCCACGTCCACCGCGCGCGGTGGGCCCGGAGCCTGGCATCGAGCGTGGCACTGGCGGCCGCAAAGGTTCGCTCCCGGACCGCCGCCGGAGCCGTGGGCCGACGGCCCGCCGCCCGGATTATCCGGCCAAGGAAATCCCTGTCCTGACCTGTATCCGATCTCATCTCACTCCTCCCGTCCGGCAGACTGCAGGCTGTCGGAAACACCATCGGCGCCGCCAAGCGCCAGCAACGCCGCGCGAAAAGCCTGACGCGCCCGTCCCAGCAAGGACTCCGCCGCCTTGGCACTCACGGCAAGCCGGCCTGCGATCTCGGTTACCGGCAGGTCGTCTACGTACTTCCATTCCAGAACGTCCCCGTACCTCGCAGGCAGGTGATCGAGGGTCGCCTGGACCAGCCGGGCCACATCGCGTCGTACCAGGTCTGCTTCGCCCTGATCGCCATCCGGGTCGGCGAGGGCTGCCAGGATGGCCTGAATCTCCGGACTGTCCTCGATGAGAACCACACGGCGACTCTCCTGGCTCAGATGACGATAGTGATCCACGATCAGGTTGTTGCAGATCTGGCAGAACCAGGTGTACAGCGCGGCCTCTCCCCGGTAGCTGTCCAGAGCCTCAATGGCGCGGCAAAACGTCTGCTGGACAACCTCGCCTGCGGCGTCGGCATTGCCGTGGAGACGCGAAAGTGCAAACCGGTACAGGCGCGGGAAGTACTCGTCGAACAGCTGGCGAAAAGCCGGCTGGTCGCCCCGAGCGATCTTCCGGGCCGTGGCCAGGTCGAGATGCTGCATCACCTTTGGCAAACCGCTCATTCCGCCAACGCCTAGGGGGTTAGACGGACCGGACGCCGGATTCCTTCGCCGCGAGGGATTCTGCGGCCTGCCGCGTCAAAGAAGGCAAGGGCCCGGGAAACATGCCGGGGAAATGCAGTCATCGTCAAGAGGAGAAACGTGCCATGAAGATTGTACTCATCGGCCTCGCACTGGCAGCCGCAGTCGCGGGACAGGCGGCCAACGCAGGCGGGTCGCCGCCCAAGGAGCGGGCGTGCAGCAAGACCGCTTCGGCGGCCCATTCCGCCTGCCTCTACGACGTCCTCGACACGTTCTGGATCAACACCGGAAAGTGCAAGAACACGGCCGATGCCACAGAGAGGGCCGCCTGCTTCGAGGACCTGCGAAGCACGCCCCGCGAAGGGCGCGAGGAATGCCAGGACCAGAAGGAAGCCCGCCTGGACCTTTGCGAGGACCTAGGTGAGTCACCCTACGATCCGGTGTTTGAAGCGTCCAACTTTGTGAATCCAGCGGACATCGGCGGCAGCGTGGCGCCCAATCCGTGGCTGCCCATCATTCCCGGCCAGACACAGATCTACCGGAGCGGCGCCGAGGAAGTCACCGTACATATCACCGGCGAGGTCAAGGTCATTGATGGCGTGCCGTGCGCCGTGGTGATCGACACCTCAAGGGAGAATGGCGAGGTGCTGGAAGACACGGTCGACTGGTTCGCCCAGGACCTGCAGGGGACTGTCTGGTACTGCGGGGAAAGCACAGCGGAATACGAGGAGGGCCGGCCGGTGAGCGTGGACGGCTCATTCGAGGCCGGCGTTGATGGCGCCAGGCCCGGTATCGTGATGAAGGGCGCGCCGATGGTCGGAGACACCTACCGCCAGGAATTCGACCTCGGCAATGCCGAGGACGCTGCCGAAGTGCTGAGCCTGACGGGATCCGCGACGGCGCCCGGCGGCCGTTGCACCAGCACCTGCGTGGTGACCGAGGAGTCCACCGCGCTCGAGCCCGGCGTGGTGGAGAAGAAGTACTACGCCCCGGGCATCGGCCTGATCCTGGTAGTCAAGCCCGCCAGCGGGACGCGAGAGGAACTAATACAGACGACCAATTGAGGCGCGCCGAAAGCGCGACCGTCGCCAAAAACAAACGGCGGGCAATGATGCCCGCCGTTTTTTCCCTCGGAACCGCCATCGCGCCTGCAGGCGCTCGTGCTTCTCCCTCCGGGCCGTGCCCGCCTTGCGGTGACGGAGCCCGCCGGTGCGACATCCGCTCGAAGCAGGCTATTTGGAGGAATAGTTTCAAATTCCCTCCAGTATTGGCCTCACCCACTTGCAACCGTGCTTCGCATCGCGCTGCAATAGACGCCACCGAGTTGGGCTGGAGACGAAACCATGGCCATCAACTGGCTCGCCGTCCTCCGGCTGGTTCCCTGGAGCGACGTTATCGCAAACGCGCCGAAGGTCGCCGAAAGCGCGAAGAAGCTCTGGACGACGGTGTCACGGCCGTCCGCGCCGCCCTTATCCGTGCCCCGGCTTCCCGCCGAAGGGAATTCCATCGCGACGCTGCGTGCGGAAGTCAGCTCCCTTGAGGCGGCCGTGGCGGAACTGCACGCGCAGATGCTGGCTTCGTCGGAAGTCATCAAGGCCCTGGCGGAGCAGAATACGCAGCTTGTGGCGCGCATCGAGACGAACCGGCGGCGCATGCTCTGGTTGGCCGGTACGGTCGCCGTCATCGGCGTGATTGCCGTGACCTGCCTGGCGATTCTCTGGCAGTGAATCTAAAGTGTTCGTGACTTTTTTTGGAACGATTAACTGATGAAAATACTTTTGAAAGTCCTGGGTGCGCTGGTTGGCCTGGTCGTCGTCCTGATCATCGGGTTAGTGGGGTTTGTATTTCTGACCCTGAAGTCGAATCTGCCGGAAAATGAGTTTGCGCTGCAGGTACCGGCAGCTGGCGCTGGTCGAAACGTGCTGGTATTCGGCGCCAGCGGCAAGCTGGGCACGGAAATCGTGCAGGATCTTGCGGAGCACGGTGACAAGGTGACGGCCTTCGTTCGTGCCACCTCCGACCGCAGCCGGCTTGAGCCGCTGGGAGTGGATTTCGCGGTGGGTGACGTACTCGATCCGCCGTCGGTCGCAGCGGCTTTCGCGGCCGGCAAGTACGATGCCGCTATCGCCGCCATCGCGGGGCTATCGGATCCCAACATTGATCTGCAGGGCAACGTCAATGTCACCGATGCGGCCAAGGCCGCAGGCGTCGCGCGCGTCATCATGATCAGCACTGTAGGTGCCGGTGATAGCCGTGAAGCTGCGCCGCTCATCTCCCGCCTGGCGCTCTCCCGCATACTTCCTCAGAAGACTGCGGCAGAGGAGAATCTTCGCGCCAGCAATCTCCAATACACCATTCTCAGACCCGGCGGCCTTCCGCCAGGCATTGTCCCAACGGGGCGTGGCTTGCTCAGCGAAGATCCGGCCACCATGGGATTCATCAAGCGTCCCGACCTGGCGAGGCTGGTTGTTGGCGTCCTTTATGATGACCGCACGATTGGCAAGACTTTGGCC
>JBDSWH010000313.1:0-6098 GCA_039926785.1 Gammaproteobacteria bacterium | reverse complement strand
AGTTCACGCACGTCAAAGACCTGCAGGCCATGCCGGGCAAATACCGCCCGCACCGTAGTGAAGGAAAAGTACGAGAAGTGCTCGTGATAGATCGTATCGAACTGGTTGTGCTCCATCAGGCGCAAGAGGTGCGGAAATTCAAAGGTGCCCACACCACGGGGCTTGAGAAGGGCCGCGATTCCCGTGACAAAATCGTTGAGGTTGGGAACGTGCGCCAGCACATTATTGCCGGCCACGAGGTCGGCCTGGCCGTACTCCGCGACCACGCGTCGAGCCACGGCGAGCCCAAAGAACTCCTGCAGGGTCGGTATCCCCTTGGCAACGGCCGCGGCGGCGGTACTTGCCGTCGGCTCAATCCCGAGGCAGGGAATGCCCGCGCGCTGAACGTACTGCAGCAAGTACCCGTCGTTGCTGGCCAACTCCACCACGAGCGATGAGGCGCCCAGGCCGAAGTCGTCGACGACGTGCTGAACGTAGTGGCGGGCGTGCTCGAGCCACGAGTCCGAGAAGCTGGAAAAATAGGGGTAGTTGCGACTGAAGATTACGTCAGGAGCCACGTACTCCCGCAACTGCACCAGCCAGCACTGGTCACACACATATACGTGCAGCGGATAGAAATTCTCGCCCTTGTCGAGTTCCTCGCGGCTGATCTGGGTCTGGCAGAGCGGCGACATGCCGAGATCCACGAACGTGTGGCGAAGTCCGGCGCCACAGAAGCGGCAGGAAAGGTCCATTGCGTTGTCGACGGTGGTCATGAAGCCCCCGGAAGAAACCGCTGGCGTAGCAGCCCACTGAGTTCGTGCCAGATGGCCTGGCGTGACCACCAGCTGCGGCGAGCCGCATGGAGCACGCTGCGGGCCCGTTCGACGGCGGGCACCGGCGCGTTCCAGGCCACGGCCAGGCAATGCAGTGACCGGTCAATCCTCGGCGTCGCCAGCACATCCCGGCCCTCGGCGGCGAAGAACTCCTTGCGCCCGTGTTCGTCTTTGCGGGCGGCCGTGGCGGCCGGATGGACGCGGCGGTAAAACAGGTACTCCGGCAGGCGCCAAATGAAACCGGAAAAAGCGATCTCGGCCAGCAGGACCACGTCCGACCCCTCGAAGATCTGGTTCAGGCCAGTCCGGCGAAGGATGGCCGTACGGGTGACGCCGTTGAAGGCATTGTTCAGGCGGATCTCTTTCAGGACGTGCCGGAAGCGGTCCGATGGCCGCTCATCCACGACATGCAGATCGTCCGCATACGGCGTTCCCGCGACGGGGTCGTCGTCGAAAAGCGTCGTCCGCGGGTAGGCGAGCGCGACGCGAGGCTCTGCCTCCAGTACAGCGATGCACCGCTCCAGGAACGTTGGCGCGCAGAGGTCATTGCAGGACGCCCACTTGAAGTAGGGGGTGGTGCAGCCCTCAAAGACCCGGTCGTAGTTGCGGAACACACCCAGGTTGACGGCATTCTGGCGAACCTCAATACGCGGATCGTCCGCCGCCAGTTGCCGGCAGATGGCGAAGGTCTCATCCCTGGAAGCGTTGTCGCAGATCACCAGGCGGAAATCGCGGAAGGTCTGGGCCTGCAGCGAGGCTACCGCCGCCCGGATCCAGGACGCCCCGTTGTAGGCGGGCATCCCGATGGTCAATGCGGGCTCAGTCATGGCGGGGCGGGCATGGCAGGGCGGGCATGGTGTGGGTTTCTCGATGAGACGCGCTTCTCGGACCAGCGGTGGTGGCGGTCGAATATACTAGCCCGCAACCCGGGGATTTTTCCGCTGATCCCGTCACTTATACCCGCCAAGCACCCGCGATTGAGGTCACGAGCCCGAGCCCATGAGAGTCCTCGTCACCGGTACCCAAGGCTACATCGGCTCGCTGCTGGCCCCCCTGCTGGTTCGCGAAGGCTTCGATGTCACCGGCCTCGACACGGGTTTCTACCGGGATGGGTGGCTGTACACGGCCCCGACCGAACGCCCCGTGTCACCGACCACCTGGTGCCGGGACCTGCGCACTATCACGTCGGCCGACCTCAAGGGGTTCGACGCCATCGCGCACCTGGCCGAACTGTCGAACGACCCCCTCGGCGAGTCCAATCCGGAGGTGACCTTCGAGATCAATCACCGGGGCTCCGTGGCGCTCGCGCAAGCGGCACGCGACGCGGGCCTCAGCCGGTTCGTCTATGCCAGTTCCTGCAGCGTTTACGGCGTGGGCGACGGCGGCTTCATGACCGAGGAGTCGCCCGTCAATCCGCAGACGGCCTACGCCCACTGCAAGGTCCGCGTGGAGCGCGACGTCGGCGCCCTCGCCCGCCCCGGCTTCTCACCCACATTTCTGCGCAATGCAACCGCCTTTGGCGCGTCGCCACGGATGCGCTTCGATATCGTGCTGAACAACCTGTCGGGTCTCGCCTGGACCACCCGCCGGATTGCGATGACCAGTGACGGCACTCCCTGGCGTCCGCTGGTGCACGCCCTCGATATCAGCCAGGCCGTGGTGTGTGCGCTGCGGGCACCCGCCGACGCGGTCCATAACCAGATCTTCAATGTCGGCAACGACGCCCAGAACTACCGGGTCCGCGAGATCGCGGAGATCGTTGCCGACGTGTTTCCCACCTGCACCCTGGAGGTCGGCAAGGAATCGGCTGACAACCGCAGTTACCGGGTATCCTTTGCCAAGATCAGCCGGCACCTGCCGGACTTCCAGTGTCGCTGGGACGCCCGACAGGGTGCCGTCCAGCTCCGGTCGGTCTTCGAGCGCATCGCGATGGATCAGGGTGTGTTCGAGTTTCGGGCCTTCACCCGGCTCAAGCAGATCCAATACCTGCTCGGCACCTGCCAGATTGACGATCACTATTACTGGCAAACCTGATGCGGTTCGCTGCGACTGCCATTGCAGGCGCCCTGGTTGTTGACCTCCAGCCACTGACCGACGAACGGGGTCTGTTCGCCCGTACCTGGTGTGCCAGGGAATTTGCCGCACGCGGGATCAACTCGACCCCGGTGCAAAGCAGCCTCTCCTTCAGTCGCCAGCGCGGTACGCTGCGCGGACTTCACTTCCAGCTGCCGCCCAGCCGCGAGGGCAAGCTGCTCCGGTGCGTGCGCGGAGCCCTGCTCGATGTCCTGGTGGACCTGCGCTGCGAGTCGCCGGACTTCCTGAAGGCGGTTACCGTCGAACTCACGGCGCTGAACAGGCGCGCGGTTTTCGTGCCGCCCGGCGTGGCCCACGGCTTCCAGACGTTGCTGGACGATACCGAGGTCCATTACCAGATGAACGATGAATACCGGTCCGACCTCTCCTCCGGTGTCCGCTGGGACGACCCGGCCTTCGGCATCCGCTGGCCCATCACGCCGCCCATCCTCATGTCGGACCGGGATCGGCAATATCCTGATTTCGACGCCAACCGGTTCACGGCCTTCCGGGGATATTGACCATGCAGCACCTGGACCTCGCTTCCGGCACCGGCCTGGGCCGGCTCCTCTGCCTCGGGGCCCATTGCGACGATATAGAAATCGGCTGCGGCGGCACGGTGCTCGAGTTGCTGGCTCGCCACCCGGACCTGCACGTGGATTGGGTGGTATTCACGTCGTCGTCGTCCAGGGCAGCGGAGGCGCGGGCGAGCGCCGCCGGCTTTCTCACGGGCGCGCGCAGCCAACAGGTGACGATTCACGAGTTCCGCGACGGATACCTCCCGTTCGAGGGCGCCGCGCTCAAGGATTGCTTCGAGAGCCTGAAGGCCACTGTGTCTCCCGACCTCATCCTTACCCACCACCGTGGTGACTTCCACCAGGATCACCGCCTCGTTGGCGAGATGACTTGGAATACGTGGCGCAATCACCTGATTCTGGAATACGAGATACCGAAATACGACGGTGATCTCGGCCGGCCGAACGCCTATGTGCCGGTGGCGGAAGCCACCGCTCACCGCAAAATCGAACTGATACTCGGGAGTTTTGCCTCCCAGCTCGGCAAGGCCTGGTTCACCGCCGACACTTTCCGGGCCCTGCTCCGGCTCCGGGGCGTCGAGGCCAATGCGCCTGAGGGACTTGCCGAGGCCTTCTTCGCCCCAAAGATCCGCCTCAGGCCCTAGCGAGCCTGCCGCCGAGCCGGCCGTTCAGCCAGCCAAGCGCGGCCCGCTCCGCCGATGCCGGCCTGCCTGACCAGCGCCAGAGCACGTAGACCGAGACGGCGTAGGCCAGCGCGCCAACCAGCACGGCCCCGGCGAGCGCCAGGATCGTCCAGGCGGCCGGCACCCGCGAACCCGCGATCTTCCAGAAGCCATACACGCAGGCGGCCATGAGAAGGGCCCCGAACGCCGGTCGCCACACGGACGACAGCACCGCAGACAGGCGTAGCCCGGTCACCCGGGTCATGACCGCGTAGCTGATCGGCACCATCGGAATGGCGGCCAGCAGGTAGCCCCACGCGGCGCCAATGGCGCCGTTCCTTCCGCCGAAGTACACGATCAGCGGCAGACTGATCGCCGGGTACAGTGCCAGCTGGATCGTGAACAACCGGGCCCGGCCGGCCGCCATAAGGACGTAGCCGATGTTCCCCTGGGCGATCTGCAGTGCGCCTTGAACCGCAAGAACCTGGAGCACGGGAACCGCTGCCGTCCAGTTTGGCCCCAACAGGACATGAACGATCGGCTCGGCAAGGACGGCGATCCCGGCGCTCGCGGGCAAGGCCAGCAACCAGATCATGCCAAGAACCCGCAGGAACTCGGCGTTGAGCAACGCGTGATCGTGGGCCAGTCGCGCATAGCCGGGGTAAACAGCGCGATTGATCGGCGCGGTGAGTTCGGTGGACGGCAGGGCCGAGATCTCCGAACCGAGTGTGAACACGCCGAGCGCGCTGGCGCCGGCCACGCGGCCTATGACGAAACTGGACGACTTGGAATGCAAGAACCACAACACGTTGTTCAATTGCAGCCAGCCGGCGAAGGCAAACAGCTCCCTGACGGCGACGAGGCTGAAGCGTGGCCGGTACGGGTGCATGGTGTAGCTTTGCACCAGCCCGGCGACGCTGGTGGCGAGGGAGCCCAACACGAGCGCCCAGTAGTTCTGCAGCAAAAACGCCAGTGGCACCGCGGTAAAGAATCCCACCAGCTTCCGTCTGAGCCGGAACTTGAACTCCATCTGGAAGCGCAGGTCCTTGCGGAAATCCACGGTGCCAATGTTTTCGCAAGACGCCAACAAGGTTCCAAGTGCCGTGACCGCCATGATCGGGATGACGCGGTCCTCCCGATAAAAGGCGGCCATCGGGTAGGCCAGCAACAAAAGCAGTAGCGCGCAGACCACGCCATAGATCACGCGGATGGTCCAGGCGGTGTCGTACTGGTCCCGGCCGGCCTGCTGCTTCTGGATCAGGACCATGTCCAGGTTGAAGCTGCCCAGGAGCTCGAGGATCGCCATGATTGAAAGCGCCATGGCGACGACACCGAAATCCTCGGGCAGGAGAAGGCGAGCGAGGATCAGCGTGCTGACAAAGCCCAAGGTTCGCTCTACCAGGCGGAACCCGACCATCCAGAAGGCGCCGGCGGTGATCTTCTGTTGCAGGTCCTGCATGCGCGCGAACCATAGCTGATCGGCAGCACGCGGTCACAGCGATCGGCTCGCAAACGTGATCCGGACCTCCATTCAGTCGAACGGCGCTCAGTCGGCCCGGGCAAATGATGGTATTTTCCCCTGCTCTTCACGGACCGGCAGGGAATGCGGCGCGGATGATCACCTCGGCTGGCGAGCGCTGCAGGGTTCTCGCTCTGGCACCCAACCCCTGGGACGGCCAGTGGATGAACCGGCAACAGATACTGTCGCGCCTCGGCCGTCACCACGCCGTGGTCTACAGCAACGGGCCGTGGCGCGTCTGGGACCGGTCCAGGGACGAGTTCAGGGCCTGCCCGTGGCTGGGTGGCTTTGCCGAGCGCGATGGCGTGCTGGTGGACCGGCCGGCCCGCATCCTGCTGAGCTGGCCGGGCCGCGCTGTCGACCGGGTGGTCCAGCACGGTGTCCAGCGCCGCTGGCACCGGCAACTGGCGCGGATGGGTACGGGTCCGGTCGTCCTTTACCTGTTCCACCCCTCCTTCGTGCGTTCCGTCGATGGCCTGCCCCACGACCGTCT
>JBDSWH010000312.1:0-8095 GCA_039926785.1 Gammaproteobacteria bacterium | reverse complement strand
CGGCAGGCCATCGGACTCAAGCGCGACTTCGCCGAGGCCCACCTTAATCTTGGCAACGCGTTGCACCTGAAGGGCCAGCCGGAGGACGCGATCGCGAGCTACCGGCGCGCGCTGCGCCTCGTGCCGGACTCCGCCGAGACGCACTACAACCTGGGCCGAGTCTACGAAGCACAAGGGAAGCTGGAGGACGCCGTCCGCAGTTACCGGCGGGCCGTCGCCCTCCGCCCGGACTACACCGAGGCGCACTTCAACCTGGGGAATGTCCTGCAGGCAGCGAACCGGACTGCCGAGGCGCTCGCGAGTTACCAGCGAACGTTGGAACTGCAGCCGGACCACGCGGACGCCTGCAACAATCTGGGCGCCCAGTACGAGCTTACGGGTCGGCCGGAACAGGGCATCGCGAGCTACCGGCGGGCACTGGCCCTCCGGCCCGGCTTTCCCGAAGCCCACAACAATCTCGGTAATGCGCTGCTCGCACAAGGCCAATCGGACGACGCCATCGCCAGCTACCAGGCTGCAATCGCGGCGCGGCCCGACTACGCGGAGGCCCACAACAACCTGGGCAATGCTTTGCAGGCCGCAGGTCGGCTCGACGACGCCATCGGCAGTCACGACCGGGCGCTGGCCCTGAACCACGACTTGGTGGACGCCCGCTGGAACAAGGCCTTCGCCCTGCTGCTGGCCGGTGACTACCCGGCGGGCTGGCGCCTCTTCGAAGCCCGCTGGGAGCTGCTCGGGAACCGTGCTGACGCACAGGCGAGGACCCGGCCACTGTGGCTGGGCGCTGTCCCGCTCGCCGGCAGGACGCTGCTCGTGCACCACGAGCAGGGCCTCGGCGACACACTTCAGATGCTGCGTTACGTGCCGCTGCTGGCCACCCAGGGCGCGCGCGTGCTGGTGCAGGTGCCGGCGGCCCTGGCGGGACTGGCCGCGACCGTGCCCGGCATTGCCGGGGTGATACTTGCCGGTGAGCCGGTGCCGGCGCACGACCTCCAGTGCCCGATGATGTCGCTGCCCCTCGCCTGCGGCACGACACTCGCCACCGTGCCGGCCGACGTTCCCTACCTGTCCGTGCCCGCCGCAACCGGGGCGGCCTGGCGCAAACGCCTCGGTCCGCGCGGCCTGCCACGCGCCCGGCCCCGCGCCGGCCTCGTCTGGTCGGGCTCGACCGCACACCGGAACGACCGGCAGCGCAGCGTGCCGCTTGCGCAGCTGCTACCGCTGCTCGACCTGCCGTGGGAATTTCATTCCCTGCAGAAGGAATACCGCGCCGGAGAGGTCGACCTGCTCGCCGCCAATCGCGTGCTGCGCGACTGGTCCGCGACGCTCGAGACTCTCGCCGATACTGCGGGCCTCATCGCGCAGCTGGACCTGGTGATCGCGGTGGACACGGCGGTCGCGCATCTGGCGGGCGCACTGGCGAAGCCCGTCTGGCTGTTGTTGCCCGCCGCGCCGGACTACCGCTGGCTGCTGCAGCGGGCCGACAGTCCCTGGTACCCGACGATGCGGCTGTTCCGGCAGCCGGCGGCCGGCGACTGGAGTGGCGTGATCAGTGCGGTGTCGAACGCTCTTGGCGCGCTCACGCGGCAATGACGACGCCGTCGGAGCCCGTGCGGGACCACCTCAAGGCGGCCATCGACCACCAGCAGGCGGGCCGGCTGGCAGACGCCGAACGGCTCTACCGCCAGATCCTCGGGCAGATCCCGCGCCATCCGGATGCCCTGCACTTCCTGGGGCTGCTTGCCCACCAGTCCGGCCACCACGCCGCCGCGGTGGACCTGATCGGCCAGGCCCTGGAGGTAATTCCACAACACGCGCCCTGCCATCTGCATCGGGGGCTGGCGCTCCAGTCGCTCGGGCGACTCGACGAGGCACTGGCCAGCTACCAGCAGGCGCTCGCGCTGGACCCGGAGCTGCCGGAGGCGCACAACAACGCCGGATTCGTCCTGCTGGAACTCGGTAATGCCGACCAGGCCCTCCAGTGCCTCGAGCGGGCGCTGGCCCTGCGGCCGGCGTTTGCGGAGGCGCTGAACAATCGCGGCATGGCGCTGGAGGTGCTGGGACGGCCCGGTGACGCGCTGGCCGACCTGGAGTCAGCGCTGCAGCTTCGGCCCGACTATCCCGAGGCTCACCTGAACCGGGGCAACACGCTGCTGGCCACCGGCCGGCTGGACGAGGCCCTGGGCAGTTACAGCCGGGCCCTGGAGCTGAGGCCCGGCCACGCGGACACCCTCAACAACCGGGGGCAGGCCCTGGAGGCACTCGGCCGGGTGGACGACGCCATCGCGGATTACCGCCGCGCCCACGCGCTGCGGCCCGGCTTCGCCGCCGCCCACTGGAACGAAGCCATCGCGCTGCTCCGGCAGGGCGACTACGCCGCCGGCTGGCGGCTCTACGAATGGCGCCGGCAGGCGCTCGGTCCGCGACGCCTGGTGCGGGAGTTTGCCGAACCCCTGTGGCTCGGGGAGACGGCCATCGCCGGCCGGACCCTGCTGGTGCACCACGAACAGGGGCTCGGCGACACACTGCAAATGCTTCGCTACGTGCCATTGCTGGCAGATCAGAGTGCCCGGGTGATCGTCGAGGTTCCTCCCGCTCTCACTGCGCTGGCGGCTACGCTGCCGGGCGCTCCGCTGGTGGTCGAGGAAGGTGCGCCCCTGCCGGTCTTCGACCTCCAGTGTCCGATGATGTCCCTTCCCCTGGCCTGCGCCACGACCCTGGCCACGGTTCCGGCGGCGGTGCCGTACCTGGCCGCGCCGGAAAGCACCCGCACCGCCTGGCGCGACCGCCTGGACAGCAAGCAAGGTGACGCGCAACGCCGCCGCATCGGGCTGGCCTGGTCCGGCTCGGTGGCGCACCGGAACGACCGGCAGCGAAGCATCGCCCTGGCGACGCTGCGGCCGCTGCTCGAAGTCGACGCGGAATGGCATGCCCTGCACCGGGAGTACCGGCCCGAAGACGTGCCGGTGCTGGCCGCAGAACCCCGCCTGCGGGACTGGTCCGGCAACCTGCGTACCCTGGCCGACACCGCCGGCCTCATTGAACATCTGGACCTGGTGATCACCGTCGACACGGCGGTGGCCCATCTGGCCGGTGCGCTGGGCAAGCCCGTGTGGTTACTGCTGCCGCGGGTCGCGGACTACCGGTGGCTCGAGGAGCGCCCGGACAGTCCGTGGTATCCGACGATGCGGCTGTTCCGGCAGCCGGCCGCCGGCGACTGGGCATCGGTGCTTCGCGCCGTTGCGACGGCGCTCGGCGAACAGCGCTAGGTCGATTACGTCAGGCCAGCAGCGCCTTGTCCTCGACCACGAAGGACTGGCCGTGCCAACCGAACTGTATGAAGGGCAGCAGGTTCCACTTCGGGTTGTCACCGAAGAAATCCAGCATCGCCCGGCGCTCGCCCGAGAGGTGGGTGGGCGTCCAGCAGAAGTAGTCGTCGAACGCGATGATCATGCCGTGCTTGAGCCGGGGCATGAGGAAGCCGAGCACCGACCGGGTGCTCGAGTACATGTCGCAATCGATGAACGCGAGCGCGATATTGGTGGGCCCCTCGGTCGGCCCCATGCGGTCCAGCGTGTCGTGATAGAAGCCGGGGACCACGTCGTAGGCCGCCCGGGGAACCCCGTCGCGGGCACAGACCTGGTGGAACTCGTCCACGGACATGCTCATGCCGCCCTGGTTCCAGGACGGGTGCTCGTCCTTCGCGCCTTCGGTGGCCGGCAGTCCCTGGAAGGAGTCGAAGGCCCAGAGTCGCGCCTGGTGGCCGTGCTTGCGCGCCTCGAGGTGAGCGAGCCAGAAGGTGGAGCCGGACCAGCAGCCAAACTCGGCGTAGTCACCGTCGATGCGGTTGTACCAGAGGGCGCGGAAGGCGCTATAGAAGAATTGCTGCTTCCACACCCGGTCCTGGACGGGAATATCGAAGACGTCATTTGCCATAAATCGATCCGAGCGGAACGAAACCCGCGATACTCCGACTGGCGCGCATCATACTTCGCCATCGCAGGAAGGGCACCCGCACGCGGGGCGGCGACCGGACACGAGATGAACAGCTACTTTGAATCATTGGGGCGGTTCGCCACCCACAATCCGAATAAAATCGCCCTCTCATTCCACCAAGACGGTGCCAGCACCGTGGTGAGGTACGGGGAACTGTGGCGGGACATTGACCGGGAAGCGGTTTCCGCCCGGGCTTCACGCCGCGGGGAGCTGGAGATCATTTCATCCCGCACCGGATACGGCACCATCCTCACCTATCTATCCGCTCTGCGGAATGGAGCCTATCCGGCCTACCTCGCGCCATTGACGGCGCGCCAGGACGCGCAAATCTTCCACTCGGAACTATCACAACTGATCGAGCGCTTCCGGCCCAATCGCGTGATCGCGGACACATTTGACCCGGCGCGGCTGCATTCATTGCCCTTCGGGGATGTTGACGAACCGGGACTTGTCCAGTTTTCGTCCGGCACCACCGGCCTGCGCAAGGGCATCTTCATCTCGGAGCGCCATCTGCTCGCCCAACTGGCGGCTCTCGGCACGCAGCTTGGAATCAACGCGGAAGACAGGATTGCCTGCTGGCTCCCCCTGTATCACGACATGGGGCTGATCTCTTCGCTCTTGCTACCGCTCTATTTCGGCGCATCGGTTGCCTATCTCGATCCGGTGGAGTGGTCCTTTCGGCCTGAGTCATTGCTGGCCCTGGTGCACAGCGAGCGGACGACGGTGTGCTGGCAGCCGGATTTTGCCTTCCGGCACATCGCCAATCGGTACGCTCGCGCCGGAGTGTTGCCGGAAAGCCGGCTTGACTCATTGCGGCTTCTTATCAATTGCAGCGAACCCTGCCGGACACGCACGTTTGTGGATTTCTGGCATCGGTTCCGCGGCCTGGGACTGCGCGAGGATGCCCTTCAGGTGAGCTACGGCATGGCGGAGATCGTGTTCGCCGCCACGGTTACCGCCTTCAACAGCGAGCGTGAGTGGTTATCCGATCCGGAATATCTGAGTTCGGGCAGGCCATTGCCCGGAACAGCGGCAAGGATTGCCGACGGTGGATCGGCGGAACAGCCAGGAGAGATCGAGGTACAGGGTGAATGCCTGTTTGCCGGATACCTGCGCCACCCCGACCCCCGTGAGGTGTTTTCCGGCGGCTGGTTCCGGACTGGCGACCTGGGCTTCGTTCGGGAGCGGGAACTCTATGTCGTTGGCCGGAAGGACGACACGCTGATCGTGAACGGCCGGAAAATTCTGGCGTATCAGGTTGAGGATCACGTGGGCCTGCAAAAGGGAGTCCGGCCCGGAAGGGTCCTGTGTATCGTCAGCACCGGGGGAACCGCGGTTGATATACTGTACGAAGGCGAAGAACTTGATGTCGAAAACTTGCGCCGCATCCGTCAATGGTGCGCCACCGCTGCCGGCGCTTCGGTTAATCGGATCCTGAACCTCGAGCCGGGAATTATAGTGAAATCTTCGAGCGGCAAAGTCGCGCGGGCCAAGTCCATCGAGAAACTGGCTCGCTTGGGACTGCTCGGCAGTTGAAGTTGGACCGGCCACTCATAGTTGTTGGCGACAGCCACACTGTCACCTTCCGACCCTTGGACGCAGATACGGTCGCCATCTTCCATCCGGGCGCCGTTACCGCCGACGCCTTCGCCAGAGGTAACCACGATTTGGCCCGGCAGCTCGTCGACTTTGTGTCCTGCCTCAATCCCGGCATAGGCGCTCTCGTGCTATCCATGGGCGAAGTGGACATCCGCACACACTACTGGCGGGACTTGCCAATCCTGGTCTCCCGCGGCGTATCCGTGCAGCAAGTGATTGAGACCAAGGTCCGCGCGTTCGTCCATCAGGTGACGGGTGTGTGCGAGCACTTTGGGTTTCCGGAGGCAATTCTCTGGGGCCCGCCGGCATCGAATGTTCCCGGAACAGCCAGCAATGAGGAATTCCCAACCACTGGCGACAATGCTACCCGCAACATACTGACCCACCTCTTTTCGCGCGAGTGTTTTGCCATCGCAAATGCTGGGCATCCGCGCTTCCGGTTCGCCACGTTGTTCTATGACATGGTGTCCGACGACTTCGGGACCCAGCCGGGCTGGCTGGCTGACGGTGTCCACATGGCGCCGGACCTGAAATTCCGGTGCCTGGACCGACTCGCGCCCGTTGTAGCTCGGCAGGTCACTGCGGTTGCGGGGGACCGCATCGACCGGTTCAATCGCCTCTCGTTCCAGTTGGCCGATGTCCCAGTGTCCAGTTCCGAGGGGAACGGGGTTGCGCTTCCCTATCGAACTTGGCTCAGCACCGATCACAGTCCGCAGATCGCATTCGGCGGAACTACCAGTGGCTACTCGCTGGCTGATGGCCTGAGCGGGAAGAGCACCGCCGAACCCGTTTCGGAACTAGTACTCCGGAGTCTTGATGTCCCATTACCTTAGAGACCTGCTGGCGACCATCGCCGGGATACTTGGACCCGGGGCCGGTACGCTGGATCTTGATTCCGGACTCGATGTCACACCGGAGTGGGATTCTCTCAAAAACATGGAGGTCCTGCTGAAAGTCGAGGAGACCTTCGGCGTCCGCTTCAGCGCTGACGAATTGATGTCCCTACACACCATCCGGGGAATCAACCTCTGCCTGCGCTCGCGCGGGCTGATCGGTTAGCATCCCCACCATGACGTTCCTCGAACAATTTGAACAGCAGTGGGCGCCGCGGCTCGGTCCCCGCCGTGACAGCTTTCGCGCGGCGTTCGAGTATTTGACACGGAAGAAGCCCGCCGGTCACCTCATCATCGAGACGGGCTGCGCCCGGCAAACTGACAACTGGGAGGGTGATGGCCAGAGCACCTACATGTTCGACCGGTTTGCCAGCGCCTGCGAGGGAGACGTATACACCGTGGACATCAGCCCCGAATCGTGCGCCTACGCCCGGTCAATTGTCGGCCCGCGCACCCAGGTCGCCACTGAGGACAGCGTGCCCTTCCTCAATCGCCTGGCCGGTGAGCTGAAGCCGGGCGGGCGGCAGATTGACCTGCTGTATTTGGACTCCTTCGACTGGGATCCCGCTAATCCGGTACCCAGTGGCGTGCACCATCTCAAGGAACTGTGCGCCATAGCGCCGGCGCTCCAGCCGGGTACGCTGGTGATGGTGGACGATTCGTTCCACGCCCTCCGGGGCTTCCGGTCAGGACCGGAGAACTTTGTGCTGCTGGAAGACCAGGGCATTGCCGGCAAGGCCACGTTCGTGGCCCAGTATTTCCACCAGATTGGGGTCCCCCTCGCCTTCGACGGCTACCAGTGCGGGTGGGTGCTCCGCTAGGACAGGCAGCAGATCACGCCGGGTCGAGCAGCGTCGACACCGCGGTCCACACCGCGTCAAATCCGGGAATGCACCGGAACTCACCGTACACCGGGCACGCTTCGCTGTCACAACAGTAGATATCGCAGTTGCCCTTGACGAGGGTGAACCGGTAGTGCGGATCCTCGTGGCGGTAGATGGCGTACTTGCTCCATTCGATGGACCGGTCCAGGACAACGATCTGCGTTTCCGTAGCGCCGCTCAGTACCGACAGTCCGTTCTGGCACGTCACGAAGAGTCCGGCCCTGGCAATCGTGAAATAGGTCTGGTCGAGGCTGAGCCGGTTCGTCAGGTCCACGCACCCGCGCAGCCCTTCACTCGTCTTGGCCATCTGGTCCCAGGGCGAGTAGACCGTCTTGCCGACGACCGCCACTGACTTGCCCCGGGTCAGCAGTTCATTGGCCAGTCGCTGCCAGCTGGCGATGGGCCAGCTCCGGCTGGGCCAGGTCATGGAGGTGTTGAGCACCACGTCGAAGCGCTCTGCCTGGTCGTCCTCGCCGGGAAAATACTCCAGCCGCTTTTCACGGAAACTGAGCTGCCCGAGACCGGCGGGAATGCTCATGAAGTCGAACGTGTCCATGAGGTGATACGGGAGCTTGGCTGTATCGAACAGCGTCAGCGCGTCCCCGTAGCCAGACCGGGCCGTCTCGTCAGCGATGGAATGCACCTGGTCCACGTAGGGACAGCGGGCAAACAATTCCGGCTGGTGAGTGAAAAGCACCAGCTGCGTAATTTCAGGATGCTGGC
>JBDSWH010000311.1:0-2754 GCA_039926785.1 Gammaproteobacteria bacterium | reverse complement strand
AGTCGGTAACTCGTTCGAGTTCGCCGATCTGGGTGAACACGACCTGAAGGGTATCAGTGAGCCGGTTCACGCCTGGCGGGTGATGGCCGTAAGTGCCGCGGCGAGCCGCTTTGAGGCAAGCCATGGCGCTCAGGTCACCCCGCTGGTAGGCCGCGAGCAGGAGCTGGGGCTGTTGCTCGAGCGCTGGGGGCTCGCTCAGGACGGCGAAGGCCAAGTTGTGTTGCTGTCGGGTGAGCCTGGCATCGGCAAGAGCCGTATCTTGAATACGCTACGCGAGCGGTTGGAGGATCAAGGGGTGGGCACGCTGCGCTTCCAGTGCTCCCCCTACTACATCAACAGTGCCCTCTACCCCATCATCGACAACTTCGAGCGGGCGCTGAAGTTTGGGCGTGACGAAACTCCTGAGTCGAAACTCGACAAGCTTGAAGCGCTTGTCGTGACGCACTACGGCCGGCCACTGACCGACGTCAGGTTCATCGCCTCGTTGCTGTCGATTCCGTGTGAGGCGCGCTACGGGGCGATCTCGATAACGCCGCAGAAGCACAAGGATGAGACCTTGCGTGTGCTGGTGGACATCGTAGAAGCGGCGGCGCGTCAGCAACCCACGGTGATGCTGTACGAAGACGCGCATTGGGCGGATCCCACCAGCCTCGAAGCGATGGACTTGCTCATCGACCGGGTCAGAAACATGCCGCTTCTGATCGTGCTCACCCACCGCCCCGAGTTCCAGCCCAAGTGGGGCAGTCACGGCCATGTCACGGCGCTGAACCTGTCCAAGCTCACGCGCGCGCAGAGCAGCGCGATTGTATCCAATCTCACAAACAGAAAGGCGCTGCCCGCGGACCTGCTGGAGAGAATCCTAGCCAAGACCGATGGCGTGCCGTTGTATGTGGAAGAACTCACTAAGTCCATTCTCGAATCCGGCGAACTCAAAAACGCCGGCGATCGCTACGAATATGCCGGGGGCGCAAATACCATCACCATTCCAGCCACCTTGAGAGACTCGCTGATGGCCCGGCTGGATCGCTTCCTGGCGGTGAAAGAGATTGCGCAGATCGGCGCCGCGATCGGGCGCGAGTTCAGCTACGAGCTCATTGCGGCAGTCGCACCCCACACCAAGACCGAACTCGACAGCGCGCTTAACCAGTTGACCGAATCGGGGCTGGCGTTCCGGCGCGGCACCCCGCCCGACGCGCACTACACATGCAAGCACGCTCTGGTGCAGGACGCGGCCTACGACTCGCTGCTCAAGACCCGCAGGCAGGAGCTGCACAGCAACATCGCGCGGGTGATTGATGAGCGTTTTCCAGAAACCAAAGACATCGAACCGGAGCTGCTCGCCCACCACCTCACGGCGGCGGGCCAGACCGAACTCGCGATTGACTACTGGCGAAAGGCGGGCGAACTGGCGTTGAAACGCATGGCGCTCAAAGAGGCAATCTCGCACCTGAACAAAGGAATGGAGATCATGGGCACGCTTCCCAAGTCACCGGAGCGCGATGAGAAAGAACTCGACCTGCGCACCCTGCTGGGTGCGGCCTGGCTGGCACTCCGTGGATGGGCGGCGCCTGAGGTGTGGACCAGCTTCCACCCGGCGCTCGGGTTGGCTAAGTCCCTCCGCCGACGAGAAGCGTTAATGCCGATCTACTGGGGACTGTCGGCAAATGTCCGAGTCCAGGGCCGCGTCGTTGAATCCGTCGACTGGGTGAATGAAATGCTGGCTACGGCGGAAACCAGCGGCGATCCCGATCTGCTGATCGTGGGCCACAGGGCGGCATGCACCACCTACTTCTATCGAGGAGATTTCAACCAGTCACGAGAACACGGAGAGAGGGTGTTCGCGCTGTACAGCGAGGAGCAGCACCGTCATCTCGCAGACATCATGAACACCGACCCGAAGACGACTGCTGGCATCTACGTCTCCCTTGGGGCCTGGATGCTGGGCTATCCGGATCGTGCCGTGCAGGTGAGCGAGGCCAACGATGCGCACGCTCGCCGGCGTGGCCACCCTTTCGACCTCGGTTGGGCGCTCAATTTTGGCGCCCACGTTTGGGATTACCGCCGCGAATCCGCCCCGCTTCTGGCGCGCGTCGAGGAGGCCGAGCGGCTCGGCCGAGCGCACAGTCTCCCCTTTATCTCCGAAGTGCTGGCGCAGATCACAAAGGGCCTCGCCTGGCTGCGGGCAGGGCGCCTCGCGGACGGCATTCCGCATCTGCGGGGTGCAATGGAAAGGTGGAACGCGGGTGGCGGCGAGCTTAATATGCCGGGCTGGCGAGCGTCCCTGGCCGAAGGGTTGGCGCTCAGTGGCGATCTCGAGGGCGGATTGAGTTTGATCGAAGAGAGTCTCACCCAGATTGCGCGGCCGGGCTGGGAAGAACGCTCGCACCTGGCGGAGGTGCTACGGCTCAAGGGCTGGATGTTGCAGCAGCAGCGAAAGTTGGATGCGGCGGAATACAACTACCTCGCCTCGCTTGACGTCGGCCGCGAACAACAGGCGAAGTCCTGGGAACTGCGCACCTCGACCAGCCTCGCGAGACTGTGGCAGGGCCAAGGCAAACGCAAGGAAGCGCTCGATCTGCTAAAGCCGGTCTATGACTGGTTCACCGAAGGCTTCGATACGAAAGACTTCAAAGAAGCGAAAGCCCTTCTAGTCGAGTTGAGCACCTGAGCCATGGCCACTGATATTTCCGCCTGGTTGCAAGCACTGGGGCTTAACAAGTACGCCGGACTGTTCGCCGAACAAGAGATCGATTT
>JBDSWH010000310.1:0-4064 GCA_039926785.1 Gammaproteobacteria bacterium | reverse complement strand
TGATCAGTCCCGCCGTGATGGTGAACCTGCTGGGAGACCTATGGTCGGCTGGTGAGCCGAAGTGGTCGGCGCTGTTGTCTCGACCCGACCTCCGGTTGCATCTCTACGGAAAGCACGAGGCACGGCCAGGCCGGAAGATGGGACACTTCACCGTACTAAACCAGGACCTGGAGCAGGCGGTCACCTCGGCCCAGAAGGCCCGTTTGGCCATCGGCATCCGCGATTGAAAGGAAGCACCGGAACATGAAACACGTACTGCGTACCGCGATACTCCTGGCGGGATCCGTCGCTCTCGCGGCGGCAACGGCCGCGCGCGCCGCCGACACCAACAACCTGAAGGTCGTGGCGACCAACATAAAGTCCGACCAGGGCAAACTCTACGTGTGGGTCTACGACAAGAAGGACGACTGGCTGAGCGACCGCTACCGGACCCAGAAGAGTGTGGCCGTGGCTGGCAATCGCGCGGGTGACAGAGTGACGATCGAACTGCTGCTGCCAGCCGGCGAGTACGCGCTATCCGTCTTCCAGGACGTCAACGACGACGGCAAGCTTGAGCGCAACTTCATCGGGATGCCGAAGGAGCCGGCGGGCCTGTCGAACAACATCAGGCCCCGGTTCGGCCCTCCCAAGTACAAGGATGCCGCCTTCGCCGTGACGGTCGGAGCGGTCACGGAGCAGAAGATCGCGCTACAGTAAGCGGACCATGAACGACCCCGATATCCAGCGCGTCCTCGACTTCTGGTTCCAGCCCGGGAGCATGGACCAGCCCACGATTGACAGCCGCATGGACCGCTGGTTCACGGCCGACGCTGTGACTGATGCACTTATCCGTACCGAGTTCGGTCCCCTGGTGGAGAAGGCGTCGAAGGGCCTTCTGGACGGCTGGACCGACACACCCGATGGGAGGCTCTCGCTCATCCTGCTGCTGGACCAATTCCGGCGGAGCATCCACCGGGGAACTGCCAAGGCCTTTTCCCGGGACCCCCACGCACTCAAGGTGTGCGTCGAGGGCGCAGCCAAGGGCGACTACAAAACCCTGGGCCCGTTCCAGCAGGCGTTCTATTTCATGCCACTCCAGCACGCGGAATCGCTGAAGATCCAGGAGCGGTCCGTGAAGATCTACCAGGGCCTCGTCTCCGGCGTGTCCGACACACTCAAGGCGACGTTCGCCACCTTTGCCCAATTCGCGGAACTGCACCACGACATCGTGGAATCCTTCGGCCGCTTCCCCCACCGCAACAAGACCCTCGGACGGCCCAACACGCCGGAGGAACAGGATTACCTGGGAGCCGGCGCGCCCGCCTTCGGCCAGTAGCTGGCCAAATAACCGGCCCCGAATAACCGGAGAGGCTACACATGCACTACCAGGCACCTCGCCGCGTCGCCATCATCGGCGGCCGCCGCATCCCCTTCTGCCGCGCCAACACGAGCTACACGCACCAGTCCAACCAGGAATTGATGACTGCGACCCTGCGGGGGCTGGTGGACGCCTACAAGCTCGGCGGCGAACGTCTCGGCGACGTGGCGCTGGGCGCCGTGATGAAACACTCCCGTGACTGGAACCTGGCACGGGAATGCGTGCTCGGCACGGCTCTCGCTCCGGAAACGCCCGCCTTCGACCTGCAACGGGCTTGCGGTACCAGCCTGGAAGCGGCGATCCTGATCGGCAACAAGATCGCACTGGGGCAGATCGACGTGGGCATCGCGGCGGGCACCGACACGATCAGCGACGTGCCCATCGTCTACCCGGACGAGTACCGGGAAATCCTGCTGGCGAGCGCCCGGGGCAAGAGCCTTGGCCAACGCGTCACACCCTGGCTGGGCCTGCGGCCGTCCATGTTCAAGCCGGTGGCGCCGGGCGTGACGGAACCGCGCACAAAACTGTCCATGGGCCAGAGCACCGAGATCACGGCGAAGCAGTGGCACATCACGCGCGCCGACCAGGACCAGCTGGCCATGGAGTCCCACCACAAGGCCGCGAAGGCCTGGGCCGACGGGTTCTACAAGGACCTGGTAATGCCGTTCCACGGCGCGACGGCGGACAACAACATCCGGGCAGACACGTCGCTGGAGAAGCTGGGCAAGTTGAAGCCAGTGTTCGACCGGGGTCCGGCGGCAACCATGACTGCGGGCAACAGCACGCCCCTCACAGACGGCGCGGCGTCCGTGCTGCTGGCTTCGGAAGAGTGGGCCAAGGCCCGCGGGCTTCCTGTTCAGGCGTATCTCCGCTACGGCAAGGTGGCCGCGGTGGATTTCGTGAAGAAGGAAGGCCTGCTGTTGGCGCCTGCCTATGCGGTCTCAGCCATGCTGGCCGACGCGGGTTTGAGCCTGCAGGACTTCGACTTCTATGAGATTCACGAAGCCTTTGCCGCGCAGACGCTGGCGACGCTCAAGGCCTGGGAGTCACCTGAGTTTTGCCGAGACAAGCTGGGGCGTGGTCAGCCCATGGGGTCGGTCGACCGTTCGAAGATGAATCTGAAGGGCGGGAGTATCGCGATCGGGCATCCGTTTGCGGCGACCGGGGCGAGGATTGTGGCGTCGCTGGCGAAGATGCTCGAGCAGCGGGGCAGCGGGCGGGGATTGATTTCCATTTGTACGGCGGGCGGGATGGGGGTTACGGCGATTTTGGAGAAGTAACCTCCCGCTAAGCGCCTTGGGCCATGACAACGACTCCTACGTCAGCGCATCCGCCACCTCTTCCGCAATTGCCAGCGCGGCCGTCAGGCCCGGCGACTCAATCCCGTAGAGATTCACGAGGCCAGGAACGCGATGATCCCCAGCCCACTGGATCACGAAGTCGGCGGTGGCCTCGCCCGGCCCGCTGAGCTTCGCGCGAATACCGGTATACCCTGGGGTTAACCGGTCCTCGTCCAGCGCCGGGTAGTAGCGACGGATTGCCGTCGCAAACTTCTCCCGCGTCTCGCCATCGAAGCTGTAGTCGATGGACTGCAGCCACTGCACGTCCGGGCCGAATCGGGCGGTACCCGCCACATCGAGGGTCACGTGGATGCCAAGGCCGCCGGTCTCGGCCACCGGATACACGAGCCGGTTGAAGGGCGACTTACCCGACAGCGTGTAGTAGTGACCCCGCGCCAGGTACTGCCGCGGAATGGTCGGCCGCTGCAGTCCCTCAATGGTCGCGGCCACGGCCTGCGCGTAGAGTCCTGCGGCGTTCACCACCCGCCGACAATTGGCTGCCGCGTTTGGGGCGTCAGCGGTGAAAATCGCGAAGCCATCACCCGTTCGTCCAACACGCGTGACCGGGCTGTTCAGCACCACGTGCCCACCCTTCGCCTCCAGGTCGGCTTGCAACGCCAGCAGGTACTCGTGGCTGTCGATGATGCCGGTGGACGGCGACAGCAGTGCGCGGACGCATCGGATGGCGGGTTCAAGCTCCTCCATCTCCGTCTGCTCGACCCAGCGCAGATCGTCCACACCGTTGGCGCGCGCCTGGACCAGGTACTTGTCCAGGATGTGCACTTCTTCGTCCGTGGTCGCGACGATGAGCTTCCCGATGCGGCGGTGGCGGATGCCCTTGGCCTCGCAGTAGCGGTAAAGCATATCCCGGCCCGCAACGCAGAGGCGGGCCTTCAGGGAACCGGTGGGATAGTAGAGGCCGGCGTGGATGACTTCGGAGTTGCGGCTGCTGGTGCCGGTGCCGATGGCGTCCGCCGACTCGATGACTATGACTTCCAGCCCGCGAGTGGCAAGCGCGCGACCGACCGCCAGGCCGATAACGCCGGCGCCGATGATTACCGCGTCGACGGTGTCCATGGGCTCGCGCGTGAACGCGCTCCTACAGCGCGCGACTTTTCACAAAGGTGCCCGGCGCGTTCTCGATTACCTTGAGTCCCGCGTCTCCCGGCGTTCGCGCCGGAACCCTTTCGCCCGACTGGGGTGCCAGCCAGGCGTCCCAGTCGGGCCACCAGCTACCCGGGTGCTCTACAGCACCACGCAGCCAGGGATCGATCTCCCAGGGCTCTGCCGGATTCAGCCAGAACTGGTACTTCGCAGCATCCGGCGGATTGATCACGCCTGCGATGTGGCCGGAGCCGGACAACACG
>JBDSWH010000309.1:0-8178 GCA_039926785.1 Gammaproteobacteria bacterium | reverse complement strand
CAACTCCCTCGTACTGATCGCGCCGACCGGCGAGCAGCACGTTCCTGTCAGGTCGCTGGCGGATCTGGCCAAGTCGACAACTGGCCGGGTGGCCATCAGCAATCCAGATACGGTGCCGGTCGGCCGGTACACCAAAGGTGCACTTCAGGCCAAGGGTCTCTGGCCGGCCATCCAACCAAAAATGATCAGCACACAGAATGTCAGGCAGAGCCTGGACTACGTGGCCCGTGGCGAGGTGGACGCAGGATTCGTCTATGCGACGGACGCCCGCCTGATGGCGAACAAGATCCGGGTGCTCGAGACAGTCGCCACGACGGAGCCCATCACCTATCCGATTGCCGTCGTCCGTTCCACCAAGCAGGCCGGTCCTGCCGGTGATTTCGTTGCCTTTGTCGGGTCACCACCGGCGCAGCAGATCCTCAAGTTCTTCGGCTTCCAGCAGTAAGCACTTCGTGCACAGTCCGCACGGGTCGAAGGACCCTGCTGTAGCAGGGCAACGGGGTCACTGCAACGCCAGTTCCATGATCACGCCGCCGTCGTCCGCCTTGCCCTCGGTCGGGGCCGTAAGAAAGGCGCGGCCGGGATCGATTCCCGTGTCGGTCAGCAAGCGGCCCTGCACGTTATCAGCCCGGGCCTTGGCCAGCGCGAAGAACTCGGCATCCGTAACTGCCACGCGCTCCCGCAGCGCATCTTCCAGCAGGCCAATCCTTGCACCTGGGTCCGCGCCTTCGGCGGGCGGTTCCGGCAACTGCACGTCGGGGCCGAATGTCGAACGGTACAACGCCGTCAGCAGGCGGAGGTGGGCCGCAGGATCGGCGCTCAGCGCGTCGTAACTCACGTTATCCGCCGGCTTCTTTTTCGCCGCCAGCTCCGCGGTCCGGGCGGCCACCAGTTGCTGCTGCAGGCCGTTTACCTTGAGTAGCCGGGCATCGGCTTCGCGGTTAAACACCGCCGGCACACTGAGCTGCAGTCCAGGGCGCTCAGTGAGGGCCTTGATCACCGCCGCAACCTTCGCCTGGTTCGCTTCGTCCAGTGCCGCCACACCGGGCGGGAAATTAATCAGATTGATCTCATCGCCGCCGCCAAACAGGTTGCCGAGCAACGCAAAGGGCGCGGTGACTGCCTTCGTCAGGAGGTTGACCAGGACCTTCCAGATGATCGGCCCCACGCGGAACTTGGGATTGTCCAGGTCACCGGTCACCGGCAGTTCCAGGTCGATGACGCCGTTCCGGTCCTTCAGCAGGGCGACAGCGAGTTTGAGCGGAAGGCCCACTGAATCGGGACTGTCCACCTTGTCGCCCAACTCGAGCTGATTGATGACGAACTTGTGTTTGGCATTCAACTGCCGGTCCTGAACCTTGTAGTTGAGGTCCACAGAGAGCTTGCCCTGGCGAATGGAATAGCCGGCAAAGCGCCCGGAGTAGGGCGTGAAGGACGCAAGCTCCACATTGCGAAAGGTCATTGCCATATCGAGGAAAGTCTCGGCTGCCAGCAGATTAACAACGCCCCTGATCGTTACCGGCGAGAAGCGGTCCACCTGCCCGTCCAGTTCGACTTTCGCGCGAGAGTTCTGCGCCGAGGACAGTCCGGCAATCGTGCCATTCAGCTTCTCGATTCCAATCGCAAAGTTCGGCCGCGTCGTGAAATCGGCGAACCTCGCGGAGCCGCCCCGAATCTTCACGACGCCGACACGGACGGGAAACGGCGCACCCGCAGCGCCCGCAGATGTAACCGACGGCGTCACTGCAACGCGGTCACCCTCGCGGGACTCAGCCGATCCCACCGTGGGCCCCGGAACGACCGTGCCGACGGCCCCCGGTGCCGTGAGAATTGCTGTGGTGTTCGTCGTGCCGTCCGGGCCGACGATTACGCGCGCGTATGGGTTACGCGCCTCGATCGCACGGATACGCAGGTTCTCTGGCGCCGAGCGATATTCGACGCCGGCCAGGCGCAGGCCATCCCACTTCACGAAGTCCTCGCGCAGAACGTTGTCGACGGTCCGCAGGTTGTCGATGCTGACGTCGCCGGTGAACCCCAGCCTGGCGTCGGGCAACACATCCTCGTAGGTAACCTGCCCCTTCGCTGCCAGCACACCGCTCGTCAGGGTCAGGCTGGTTTCCTGCGCGATGTAGGGCTGCGCCAGATCGAGCGCGAACCCACTGAGATCAATCTCTGCCTGAGTCGCCAGCGTGTCGAGATTGGCGGTCGCGTGCGCCTTGAGTGTGCCCCGGTCGTTCACCGTGGTTTCCAGCACCGCCTTCACGATCGTTCCCGGAGCCGTGGAGTACCCCTCTATCGTCACGTTCAGCGGCCTCAGCATAAATACCGGAGACGGAGACAGGCTGCGATCCTCCAACCCGAGCGTCAGGTTCCGGAAGTTGATGCGCGGGATAGTCACTTGCCAGCCGCGTTCGGCCGGCGCGGGATCAGCGGCGGGCGTTGCGTCCACAACCAGCGGATCAAAAATTCCCGAGCGTTTGAGCTCACCTTTTGGCGTGAGCCATGATTGGATGGTCCCGCCATCGAAGGTGATCTCGCCGACGACCGCCTTTTCATCAGCCACCGACAGGCTGAGGCCCGTGGCAGTGATCCTGTCGAGGTCGAGGTAGTCCGTCGTCTCGCCCCGGTCGCGGATTCCGAGCCTGGTGACGAGGAGGTCCCCGGCATCGACTACGACGTCGGGACCCGATGGGCGGTCGGCAAACCGATACTGACCTTTCAGAGTGAGCGTACCTCGCGTGATCTCGAGGCGAAGCTTGTCGCCGAGAATGGTCGCGAGTCGCGCCAGCGGCAGGCCACTGAGCGTGAATGTACCGCTCGATGCCAGGGGTTGGGCCTTCAGCGTGCCGCGCCAGGCGAAGCGACCAGTGTCGAACAGTGTGGCATCCAGCTCGTAGTGCTCGCCCTCCCCCACGTAAGTACTGAAGTGTGTGAGCCGGAAAGTCAGCGGCTTCAGGTCGGCAACGAAGGGCTCAGGCCGGTCCCGGTCCTCGTACCGGACGCGCCCCTCGCTGACGCTGAGTTCGCCAATGACAACGCGGGGCAGTGGCTCGTCGGCGGAAGGCGGAGCAGAGGGTTCCGGCGGGGGATCGAGGACCGCCAGATTGAGCGCCCCGCCCTTCCGGACCACGGCATTGACGGCGAGTCCGTCCAGATCGATCGCGCGGAACGACAGGGCTCGCCGCCAGATCGAGCTGACTTCCAGGTCGACCAGCAGCTTCTTGAAGCCCAGCATGGGGCTGCCGTCCGCATCGGGAAGCTCGAGCTGGTTGATCTCAAGGGTCAGGGTGAACGGATTGAACCGCACCTCGCCCAGGGCCAGGTCCCGGTTGTAGTCGGTCTTCACCGTCTCCTTGGCGATACTGGTGAGCAGCCGTGGCACGGCGAAGAAGCCGAAGGCCGCATAAAGCGCCACTATGCCTGCCAGCACCAGCCAAGGGGTTGGGCTGCGCCACTTCTTCACGGGCCAATATTGCAGCAAGATGCGGCTACATGCTCGCCATCTGGATCGCTGCCGCCTTCGCCCTTGGCCTGCTGGCGCGCCAGCTCGGGCTGCCGCCACTCATCGGCTTCCTGGGGGCGGGCTTCCTCTTGAATGCCGCCGGCGTGGAGTCGCTGCCGGTGCTCGACGACGTGGCCCACATGGGTGTACTGCTGCTGCTGTTTTCGGTGGGCCTCAAGCTACGCCTCCGCAACCTGATACGCGCCGAGGTCTGGGGCGTGGCACTTCTCCAGTTCGCCATCTCGTCGGTTGTCGTGTTCCTCGCGCTGCTGTCCGCCCCCGCCTATCCGCTGCCGCTCGTCCTGGTGCTGGCGAGTTCGTTGGCCTTTTCCAGCACCGTCCTGGCGGCGAAGATCCTGGAGGAGCGGCGAGAAATCCGGGCCTTCCACGGCCGGGTGGCGATCGGCATCCTCATTGTCCAGGACGTCATTGCGGTCGCGGTCCTTGGCATCAATGACGGACAAGCCCTCCCCTGGACGGCAGCGTTGGTCTTGCTGCTGCCACTCGCGCAGCCGGTGGTCCGCAAGCTGCTCGATCTCGCGGGCCACGGAGAACTACTGGTGCTCCTGGGCAGTGTGCTGGCTCTTGGGGTCGGCGGATTCGGCTTCGAGGCCATCGGGCTGTCAGGCGAACTGGGGGCACTGTTGATCGGCATGCTGCTGGCAAACCACGCAAAGGCCGTCGAGCTCAGCGATGCCCTGTGGAGCCTCAAGGAATTCTTCCTCGTGGGATTTTTCCTGACAATTGGCCTTGCGGGTCTTCCAACGTGGCGCACCCTGGCTTTGGCGGCACTGCCGCTGGCGATCCTGCCGCTCAAGGTACTTCTGTATTTCGTCCTGCTGCTGGCCTTCGGCCTGTCGGCGCGGACCGGCTTCCTCACGGGTCTGAGCCTCGCCACCTATAGCGAATTCGGGCTCATTGTGATGGCAGCCGCCGTGGACCGCGGGCTGGCGCCGACGGAATGGCTGGTGGCCACGGCAATCGCTGTCGCCGCCTCGTTTGCCGTGGCGGCACCCCTCAGCAGGTACTCCCACGACATTTTTGCCGTGATCGAGCGGTTTCTCCGGATGTTCGAGCGGGACCGCAGGCATCCCGATGACGAACCGATTTCCCTGGGCCGGGCGGAGATCGTGGTCGCGGGCATGGGCCGCGTTGGAACCGGGGCCTATAACCACGCGCGGGAGCTCGGGCGAAAGGTCGTGGGTCTCGACAGCGACCTGGGCAAAGTGGAGAGGCATCTCCGGGAAGGGCGGAGGGTGGTCTACGCGGATGCCGAGGATCCACTGCTTTGGCACCGGCTGAATCTGGACAAGGTCAGGATCATCATGCTGGCGCTCCCGGACACCGAAGCGAAGATCCTTGCCAGCGAACAGCTGCGCCGACGGGGCTTCGCTGGACTGATCAGCGCGACCTATGTGTGGCCGGAAGAACGAGCACCCATCCTGGCGGCCGGCGTCGATGTCGCCTACAACTATTTCACGGAGGCCGGCGTCGGGCTTGCCGCCGACACCTTCGATGCGCTTGCGCCGGACGGGGAATCCCGGCCAAATATGGCGTCCCAACCAGCTGCGCCAGCAAAGCCGACCCTCCCATGACCGTAACGCTCACCCCCGTCCGCAGCGAGGCGGATATCCTGCCCGCCTACCGCGGCACCGCGGTTGGCGACCTGCTGCGCTTCCAGAACCTCACTCAGGGAGCGGCGGGCACCGCGCAAAAGTATTCGCGGCCGGAAATATTGATAGCCACCTGCCTCGAGCAGGTCACTCCGCTCCGCGTGCCGGAAGGTTTTTCGATATCGCTGCACACTGCAGCGGCAAGCATGAAACGTGACCCCTTCAAGGTGTCCTGGGCAATCGGTGTGGCGGGCGTCAAGGCGATTGCGATCGTTGGGCACGACGACTGCCAGCTGGTCGACTTGCGCGCTCACCGGGACCAGTTCGTGGTGCAGATGATCGAAGCGGCTGGGTGGGAGCGCCCGGCGGCGGAGCAGCACTTCGATCACTGGAGCGATCTCTTCGGGGTGGAGAACCCGGTCGAGTTCGTTGCCTCGGAAGCTGTACGCCTGCAGGGTCGGTATCCAAAGGTACTGATCGCGCCGCTGCTGTACCAGGCCGGAAGCGGCACCCTGCTGCAAGTAATAGTGGCGTAGGAATCCGCCCTGGGCAGGGCGGCATGTTCGCTGACGCCCCTGATGGCTATCGAGGCGTACTATTCCTCCAGTAGCGGCCTACTTAAAGCTGACATCTTGGATGGTTCAATGATCCCGGCTATCAAACGCAGCGCCTTTGGCCTGGTTGTCCTGATGTTGGCCACTGCCTGCGCCACCAGCCCGACTGGCCGGCATCAGCTGATGCTCGTTTCCGAGCAGCAGGCGATCTCGGCGTCCAAGCAGGAGTATCTCCAGACCATGGGCAAGCTGAGCTCCGAGGGCAAGCTGGTCAGCGATCCGAAGGTACTGAAGCGGGTGGACACGATCACCGGCCGTCTCATTTCCCAGGCCATCGTCATGCGTCCCGAGACCAAATCCTGGGAGTGGAGCGTGCAGGTCATCGACGACCCGAAGACGGTGAATGCCTGGTGCATGGCCGGAGGCCGCATGGCGATTTATACCGGCCTCATCCAGAAGGTGGATCCGACAGACGACGAACTGGCCCAGGTCATGGGCCACGAGATCAGCCATGCGCTCGCCAATCACACGGCTGAGCGCATGTCGGTGGCGATGGCTAGCCAGCTCGGGGCATTGGCCGTCGGTGTGGCGTCGGATTCCGCTGCGGGCATGGCTGCCGCGCAAGGCGCCGCTGCTCTGGCGATTACCCTGCCGAACAGCCGGGCGTCAGAATCCGAGGCGGACCGCATCGGTATCGAGCTCGCCGCAAAGGCGGGTTACGACCCACGGGCGGCAGCCACTCTCTGGCAAAAGATGGCGAAGGTGGGCGGCAGCGGACCACCCCAGTTCCTCAGTACCCACCCGGCTCCGGGCAACCGGCAGGCCACGCTGACCGCGCTGGCGCCGCAGATGATGGTGTACTACGAACAGCCCGGACCACGCCCGATGTACCGGTTGGTGCAGACACCCATACCGCCAGCCAAGAAGAACGCCCCAGCGTTGCAGTAAGAGCGGTCAGCGGGAGCGATCAGCGCGCCTTCGCCCGTACCTTGTAGTTGCCCCGCTGCTGATCGAACTCAAGTTCCAGCATGCCCTGCTTGGCGGCGTCCTCCAGCAATTCGGAAAAGCTGCGGTAGCCGTACACCGTTTCATTGAATCCCGGATAGACGCGGCGCACCGTCTGCTTGACCAGTGATCCCCAGAGCGGATCGTATTCCTGGGACAGGGACTCCACCGTGGCCGCGACCTTGTCCAGCGCGTCGGCCTGTTCCGTATTCTTTGTTGGCTTCGCACGCGTGCGGGGCCTGCGGGAAACGGCAATCAGGTCGTCGTAGAAAATGAATTCGTCGCAGTTCGATGCCAGCAGGTCCGACGTGGAATTCCGCACGCCGCAGCCGATCACCCGCTTGTCATTCTCCTTGAGCTTGGAAGCCAGTGGTGAGAAGTCGCTGTCGCCCGTCAGCAGCACGAACGTGTCGATATGCGCCTTGGAGTAGCACATGTCCAGTGCGTCAACCACCATGCGAATGTCCGCGCTGTTCTTGCCGCTGACCTTGGTCTGCGGGATATCGACCATCTCGAACCCCTGCATGTGGAACTCCTGCATGAAGTTGCGGTACCGCGTCCAGTCGCAATAGGCGCGCTTGGCAACAATGCGGCCCTTTTCCAGAAGCCGCTTCAGGACGAGGTCGATGTCGAAACGCGCTCCCTTGGTGTCCTGGACGCCCAGCGCCAGGTTCTCGAAGTCGACAAACACGGCAATGGCGACTTCACTGTTTCTCGGAGCGTCATTAGGCATGGGGATATCCGGATCCTTGAGGGCGCGCGCGGGCGCTGTACGCAGGCATCATCCCACAGGTCCAAGGCCGGCCCGGGACCTGACTGCGGGTTTTACGGATTTTACTGGTAATCGGAAATCGTTTTGCTAGGCTTAAGTTACTATCCGGCGGGCAGCCGCTCAACTGAGGTGCGGCTGAATGGCCACAGGACTGGCAGACAAGACGCCCATCGGCGCCACGCGCCTTGGCCACGCGGGAATCCTGCTGGCGTTCCTGCTTAACGCATCAATCGTCCTCACCGCGGCGGCAAAGAACCCGGGCCCCGGCGGCGCAAACGCCGGACGGCCAGAAGCGCCGTCAGGCTGGTCCTATGTGGGTGGCGACCAGGGCGGCTCCCGCTACTCGCCACTCACGCAGATTGACAAGAAAAATGTCTGGCGACTCGAGCGAGCCTGGACGTGGCGTCATGGGGAGTTTGCCAGGTTTCCGGAGCGCCGGCCGTTCTCGGGCTTTCACGCCACCCCAATCCTCGTCCCGGACGCGGCCGGAGGCGGCCTCGTGCTGTGCACCCCAATGAACCGCCTGGTTGCCCTCGATCCGGCGACGGGCAAGGAGCGCTGGAGCTTCGATCCGCAGATCCAGGTAACGAAGACTCCAAAACGTCTGAAGTGCCTCGGCGTGACCTACTGGCTCGACACGACTGCGCCGGTCGGCCAGTTGTGCGCACACCGGATTCTCGCCGGCACCAACGACCGACGGCTGCTCGCCGTCGACGCCATCAACGGCCGGCC
>JBDSWH010000308.1:0-3191 GCA_039926785.1 Gammaproteobacteria bacterium | reverse complement strand
GGCGTAGGGCGTGCCCAGCAGCCGCACTGGCGCGCCCAGCATGTTCTCCTGGCTGCTGCGCTTCAGGCCGTCAACCTGATCGGCGGGAATGATCCGGGCGTAGTGACCGAGCCGGATCACGTTGGTGATCAGGATGCGGGACTGCGGATCCACCGCGACGCCGCCCCAGTTCACACCACCCGCGCTGGAGGGCCAGAGGATCGTGCCCTCCAGGGATGGCGGCGTGAAGATGCCCCCGTAGCGGAAGCCACCGTAGGCCTTCTTGCAGGCAGCGAGATCCCAGGGCGTCATGCCCCAGAAATCCGCCTCGGTGAACTGCTGGGGCACGAGCGGGGGCGGCTTCACCGGGAAGGGTTGCGTCGGCGACAGCACCTCGCCCGGCACGCCACCCTGGGGAACCGGGCGTTCCTCGATCGGGAAGTAGGGCTCGCCCGTCTCCCGGTTAAAGATGTACAGCATGCCGGTCTTGGTGGCCTGGATGACGGCGGGAAACGGCTGGCCGTCCCGCGTCAGGTCGACGAGCGTGGGTTGCGCCGTGTTGTCGTAGTCCCAGACATCGTGGTGCACGGTCTGGAAGTGCCAGACGACCTGGCCAGTCGAACCGCGCAGCGCGACGATGGAGTCGGCGTAGTGGTTGTCTCCAGGGCGGGTACCGCCGTAAAAGTCCGGCGACGGACCGGACGTGGGCAGGAAGAGCAGGTCACGTGCTTCGTCCGCGCTCATCAGTCCCCACACATTGCCGGCGCCGGTATTCCGCGCCGCATCTGGCGTCCAGCCCGCATAGGCGGGATCGTCGGCCGTGCGCGGCACGGGGTCGAAGATCCAGCGCGGGGCACCGGTGCGTGCGTCATAGGCGCGAACGGCGCCGTTCGGGGCATTGGCGCGGTGGAAATCGCGCACCGACGTGCCGAGGGCGATGACATCGCCAACCACTGTCGGTGGCCCGGAAAACTTCACCTCGCCCTGAGCAGCGGGCGGGTTTGCCGCCAGTATGTCCGGTTCGATGGTGACGATGCCGCCCGAGCCGAATCCCGCGCAGAGCTTGCCGGTGGGCGCGTCCAGCGCGATGAGGCGGAGATCGTGGGTCGCGAGAAAAATCCGGTGACTGCAGAACGCCGCTGCCGGTGCTATACGGTCGTGCCACCAGGACACGCCGCGACAGTTGGCGAAGCCGGGGCTCGCGGTGCCCTCGGGATCCTCAGGCGTCGCATAGCCGCCGATCCGGGACCGCGAGTCGTACACCCACCGCTCGGTGCCCCGAGCCGGATCCAGTGCCACCACCCGTCCGAAGGGCGTGCAGATCATCAGGTGGCCACCGGCCGCCGCGGGCAGGAGTATGGGATTCACCTGCACCTTTGCCAGCGCGGTCTGCAGTGCCGGGTAGCGGTCCAGTTCGCCAGTGCGGTATTGCCAGGCGATCGCCAGGCGGCTGACGTTGGCGGTATTGATCTGGCGCAGGGGCGAGAATTTCTGCCCACCCAAATCGCCGCCGTAGTGCTGCCAGTCCTGAGCTGCGCCCGGTTGCACCAGGACCGCCGCGAGTAGGAGCGCCTTGAGGCGCGATGGATCGCGCTTCAAGGCGCTCCTACGGGTCACTGGTAGGCGCGGCGGCAACCGTCGCGACGTCGTCCGTGAGCACGCCGGTTGCGACGAGCGAAGTTCCCAACGTCGCTTCCGGCGCGGTCGCCTGGTGGCGGGTGGGTGTGGGCAAGCCGACGAGACTGGCCGGGAGCGGCAGCGCGCTGACCAGCGACATGCTGATCGCAGCGAAGTAGGGAACCGTCTGGATGACCAGCACGACGATCCATACGGCCAGATCCGGGCTGCCCATCAGGTCGATCCTGCTGACTCCCCAGGCGGCCAGCAGCAGCGCGATCGTCATCAGCCATTCCTCCCGAGCCGAGACCAGGGCTTCCAGCAGAGCGTGCCGGGGCGCCTGCTTCGGCGTCCGGAAGAAGGGCTTGTCCTTGGTGACCAGTCCCGAGAGGATCGCTACGCCCACGGTGTGGGAGAGGCCCAGGCCGGATAGCGCCGCCGCAATGATCTGCCGCGGGCCGGCCCCGACGCAGGTCCGGTAGAGGTCCACGAGTTTCACGGCCTTGAACGCGAAGAGGGACAGGGGCAGCACAGAGAAGATCATCAGGGGCGGGTCCACGGTGCGCGGCGCCAGCACCATGCCGATGGACCAGGCGAGCGCGGCCACGTTGAAGACGAGGTTCGCGCCGTCGGCGACCCAGGGCAGCCAGCCGGCCAGGAAGTGATAGCGCTGGCCGGGTGTCAGGGCGGTGTCCCGCCAGTTGAACAGTACCGCCGCATGCCGCCGCAGGATCTGCATGGCCCCGTAGGCCCAGCGGAAGCGCTGCTTGCGGAAGTCCGTGAAGGTGTCCGGCATCAGGCCCTGGCCGTAGGACCGGGGTATGTAGGTCGCATCCCAGCCCTGCTCGAACAGGCGCAGGCCGAGTTCCGCATCC
This sequence comes from Gammaproteobacteria bacterium, assembly GCA_039926785.1. Taxonomy (GTDB): domain Bacteria; phylum Pseudomonadota; class Gammaproteobacteria; order Steroidobacterales; genus SHZI01. The sequence continues at coordinate 720 of JBDSWH010000308.1, read as the reverse complement.
TCGGTAATGCACCACTCGGCCCAGCCGCCCGAGGTCTCGAGGGCCCCGCGCCGGACGAGCGTCATGGTGCCGTGCTGAATGATTGCATTGCGCTCGTTGCGCGTGACCATCCCGATCTGGAAGAAGCCGGCGTACTCCGCGTAGCAGCTCGCCTTGAAGGCATTGGCGAGCGGGTCCCGGTAGTCCTGGGGGGCCTGCACGATCGCCATCCGGGGATTGGCGAAGGCCGGCACCAGATCCCGGAGCCAGTTGCTGGTGACGATGTAGTCGCTGTCGATGACCGCGACAATGGAGGCGTCAGGCGCCGTCCTGGCCAAGGCGAAATTGAGCGCGCCCGCCTTGAAGCCGGCGAGCGGGGCAACGTGGAAGAAGCGGAACCGAGCGCCGAGCGCCGCGCAATGCGCCTCAACGGGCCGCCAGACCGACTCGTCCCGGGTGTTGTTGTCGATTACCAGCACCTCGTAGTCGGGGTAGTCGAGCCGGGCCAGTGCGTCCAGCGTCTCGATGACCATGTCCGGCGGCTCGTTGTAGCAGGGCACGTGGATCGACACCTTGGCCAGTTCTTCCGGCATGGCGCGCGCATCCGCGGGGCCGCGGAGAAGGCGGCGCCAGCTCGTGGCCCACTGGGCCTCGGCCCATTCGTGCGCCTCCGCCAGCAGCACCGCGAGCACACCCGTGGTGCCCACGAACATCAGCAGCCCGACCAGGACAGTGGTCACG
>JBDSWH010000307.1:0-8513 GCA_039926785.1 Gammaproteobacteria bacterium | reverse complement strand
GCTGCTGTGCCGAGTCGCGCATAGGTGCCTCTGCATTATGACGACGGATTTGGCAATAATGTGTGCCGATCTCCCGGCAGGACCCGAGCAATGCAACAGCCAGCGCTGAAGACGTCCACCCTGAAGCCCTTCGCAACGGGCGACATATTCCTGGGCTGCACGTACCTCAACAACCCCGATGATGATCATATGGGCGAGGGCCGCATCCTGCAGTTCGACCGGAACTGGATCGCGAAGGGCACGTGGTACACCTCCGGCACCCGGTACTTCATCGTCGGCTGCGCGGTTGCGCCGGACGGCACCCTCTGGGGCTTCGACTGCCACGACCACGTTGCAGTCCGCGCCACGCCCGACGCGAAGGAGTTGCCGCCCTGGAAATCCGGCCGCTCCTTCGGCAGCGTCAACTGGGACCGGGCGGGCAACCACTACTTCGGTGAGTACTTCATCGGCAAGGAAATCTGGAAGGGCACCAGCGCGAAGCTGCTCGCAGACGGCACTTTGGGCGCGGGCCACATCTACAAGTACAGCCCTGACCTCAAGCTGCTGGACGACTACTCCACTGAGTTCGCGCCCGAGCCAACTCGCTTCAAGGGCGTCACCCACTCCACGATGCACCCGTCCGGCGAGTTCATCACCTACACCACCGAGACGGCCCGGCGCCTCATGCGCTATGACGTGAAGAGCCGCCGCCAGCTACCCGACCTCGCGGGTTTTCCGGACGCAGATCCCTACGATCGTGCCGACAAGCGCTGGTTCATCGCCGTCGCCTATCTTCCCGACGGCCGCCTGCTCTGTACCGTGGCGGACGGCCTCGCGGTGTATGACGAAGCCGGCAAGGTGCTCCAGCACATCCCGCTGCCCGGATACGGCTGGGCCCAGGTCACACCGGACGTGGACCCCCGCTTCGTGCTGGCAGCCAACGTCTGGACCGGTGCCGCCGCCCGCATCGACCTGAAGGCCGAAAAGATCGTGCAGCAGATGGACACGGGCTTCACGGCGCCGTTCCGCTCCCTGGCGGGCATCGCGGTGTTCCGCGGATGATTCGCGCCGCCCTGGCTCTCGCCCTGATGCTGGTGATGTCCGGTTGTGCCACCGCGCCAGTCGCTGATCGCGATCTTGTGCTTGTGGCCGGCGCCTCCGGCCGCGCGGGCACCGACGTGATGCGTCGTCTGAAGGAGCAGGGGATTCCCTTCCGGGCCATGACCCGCAGTCGCGCGGAGGCCGAGAAGAGAATCGGACCGGACTTTGCCGGCGTGGACTGGATCGAGTGCGACGTGCGCGATCCCGCGCAGGTGGCCCGGGCCATGCAAGGCGTTGGCCGCGTGATCAGCGTGATCGGCGCCAACCAGTTGGGCGGCGACAACAGTGCGGAATTTGTCGACTACGGCGGGGTGAAGAACCTCGTGGATGCGGCGGTGCGTGAGAAGGTCGGCCGATTCGTCCTGCTGACGGCCATCGGTGTGACGGACCCGGACCACCCCTTCAACAAGGTCACCAAAGGCGCTCTCGGCTGGCGGTTCCAGGGGGAGCAGTACCTGCGGGCCAGCGGCGTGGCTTACACCGTTGTCCGGCCTGGCGGGCTCGTCAACGACCCGGCGGGGCAGAAGGGGCTGCGCCTGGAACAGGGCGATCACTGGCGGCCCTTGCTGCGAAGCACCCTGTCCCGGGACGATCTGGCGCTGGTCCTTATTGAAAGCCTGACCCAGCCGGGCGCCCGCAATACGACGTTCGAGTTGGTCAACGACGCCAGCCTGCCTCCCGGCGCGTGGCGGGAGCGTTTCGCGACCCTGGTGCCGGATTCCGGACCGGCGCCGGATTAAGAAATCTTAAGTTGTCCGCAACGCTCCTGCGATGGAGCGCGGCCCACTATTGCCCCGTGCCCTGATTGAGTCACCCCCTCAAACCCGGCATGACGTGACGAGATGAGTGTGGCATCGGCGGGCGAACGGCAGCGTAGCGATCTGGTTACCGTCCCCCTGGGTCAGGCAGCGACGCTTCCGCCGCCCGCCGGTGTCACAAACCAACCGACTCTCAACCTCAACCGGCGAAGGCAGGGCCGCTCAGGGCAATCGGGACTCAGAAACGGAACCGCGGACCCATCCCCCCATGTCCCTCAAGACACCGCGATTCAGTTCGTCCCGCCAGCCCGGCGGCTCTGCCGACTCCTTCACCTCCGAACCCACATCTTCCCCACACAGGACTCGAAACATGCGCTACCAAGTTCCCCTGGTGGTGGCCGCGGTCGCGGCTGCCGTGCTACTGGGCAGCGTGGTCTCCAGCACAGCCTTCTCCGGCTCGTCAGGCGTGACCTCCCCGACCCCTGCCCCCGCCACCATGCCCGTGGCGGCACCCGCGCCCGCCGCCGGCCTTCCCGATTTCAAGGCGATCATCAAGCGCAACCAGGCGAGCGTGGTGAACATCAGCACGACACAGCAGGTGCACGGGGAAGATGGCGCACACGGCAATTTGCGGGGTATGCCCCCGGGTTTTCCTCCCGGTTTCGAAGAATTCTTCCGGCCCTTCCGTGGCATGCCCGGACCCGCACCCGGCCCCCGGGAGGCGAACTCGCTGGGATCCGGCTTCATCATCTCGGCGGACGGCGAGATATTGACCAATGCCCACGTCGTCGACGGGGCGGACGAGATCATCGTGAAGCTGGCCGACAACTCCGAGAAGCCGGCCAAGCTCATTGGTCTCGACAGAGCCTCCGACGTGGCCCTCCTGAAGATCGACGCGCAGGGCCTGCAGACCGTGCAGCTCGGCGACTCGTCGCGACTCGAGGTCGGTGACTGGGTACTGGCCATTGGTTCACCCTTCGGCCTCGAGCACACGGCCACGCAGGGCATCGTCAGCGCGGTTGGCCGCAACCTGCCGGATGGCAACTACGTCCCGTTCATCCAGACCGACGTGGCCGTCAACCCCGGCAACTCCGGGGGGCCGCTGTTCAACCTCAAGGGCGAGGTCGTGGGCATCAACTCCCAGATCTACAGCCGCAGTGGCGGCTACATGGGCCTGTCCTTCGCCATTCCCGTCAACACGGCGTCCAGCGTCGCCAGGCAACTGGCGGCCAACGGGCGCGTCGAGCGTGGCTGGCTTGGCGTCGGCATCCAGAATGTCAACGGCGACCTGGCCCAATCCTTCGGGCTGGAAAAACCCGCCGGGGCCCTGGTGGGCCAGGTGGACAAGGCGGGCCCTGCCAGCAAGGCAGGGCTGAAGCCCGGCGATGTGATCCTCGAGTTCAATGGCAAGCCGATCAGCCAGTCCGGCGAGCTGCCGCCGTTGGTGGGCGAGACCCGGCCGGGCACGACGGTCGAGCTCAAGGTCTGGCGTGACAAGAAGGCGCGGGACATCGATGTCACCGTCGCCACCCTCAAGCCGGCGGAGGACCAGGTCGTTGCCGCCAACGGGGAGGACGGGCAGACGCCTGGCATCCTCAATGTCCAGGTGGCGGCGCTGACGCCGGAGCAGCGCGAGCAGGCAGGCATCGAGTCCGGCGGCGTGCTGGTCGTCGGCGTCGCGGCCGGGCCGGCGTCCCGCGCCGGTCTCAATGCGGGAGACATCATCCTCAAGGTGGGTGGCGAGTCTGTCAGCAGTCCGCAGGAACTGGCCGGCCTCGCGCGGAAACTGCCCAAGGGCCAGCCGGTCCCGCTGCTGATCCAGCGCGATGAAGCCCGGCTGTTTCTGCCATTGACGATCACGGGCTGACGGCGGTTGATGCAAATCCGGGCAAGGCCGCCGGCCTGACCGAGGCCGCCGGCGCGGAGCCGGCGGAAGGAGGCGGGTGGCGCCGCTGGGGCGTCCCCGCCGTGATGCTGGGTGTCTTCGTGCTGGTCGTGCTGGTGCTCGACCACCAGATCCGCAACTACCACCTCCGCGATGTGCTGGCCGCCCTGCGCGCCATCCCGGTCCGGGACCTCTGGGCCGCGGCGGGCTGGACCGCGCTGAGCTACGCGTCGCTGACCTCTTTCGACGTGCTGGGACTGCGTTACGCGCGCAGGTCGGTGCCCTATTCCCGGGTCGCGCCCACCGCACTCATCGCCTACGCGTTCGCGCACAGCGTCAGCCTCGCCGCGCTCACCGGCGCCGCGGTCCGTTACCGGCTCTACACACCCTCCGGCCTGACCGCCGTCGACGTGGCGCGCGTCTCGGCCTTTGCCTCCATCACGACGGGCCTGGGGCTGGGCATTCTCGGTGGCGTTGCTCTGCTGGTGTCACCGACGCTGACCGGAGCCGGCCTGCGCCTGCATCCTGGCTGGGCGGTGGCCGCCGGCATCATCATCCTGGGAGTCGTCCTCGCGTACGTCGCGTGGGGCAGCCTGGTGCGGCGCGCTACGGAACTGTGGAGCTGGCGGATCGAGCCGCCGGGCGCGGCCCTCGTCGCCCGGCAGGTGATTGCGGGCAGTGCTGATCTGGTCTGCTCGGCGGCAGCACTCTGGGTGCTGTTGCCGGATTCGGCCTCGGTCTCCTTTCCGGCATTCTGCGGCGCCTATGCCGCAGCGATCGTTGTCGGCCTGCTGAGCCACGTACCAGGCGGGCTCGGCGTGCTGGAGTCCGTCCTCATGCTGACCATTCCACACGGCGATCCGGCGGGAATGCTCGGTGCCCTGCTGGCGTACCGACTGATCTACTACTTCCTGCCGCTGCTGGCGGCAGTCCTGCTCTTCGCCGGCCGGGAAGTGGCGGGGCAGGTCGCGTTACACGGTCGGCGGCTGGTCCAGGCGACCAGCTGGCTGCAGCAGGCTTCGCCCCACCTGCTCGGGGGCCTGGTCTTTCTTGCCGGCGCACTGCTGCTCCTGTCCGGCGCCACACCGGGCATCGACAGCCGCATCTCCACCCTGCGTGATGTCCTGCCGCTGCCGGTTCTCGAAACCTCGCATCTGGCGGGCAGCGTCATCGGGCTTGGCCTGCTGGTGCTGTCCCGGGCCCTGTTCCAGCGCGTCAATGCGGCGTACCACCTGACCGTACTGCTGCTGGTCGCTGGCGCGGCGGCGTCGCTGCTGAAAGGCCTGGACTACGAAGAGGCGCTGATCCTCAGCCTCATCCTGGGCTGCCTCTGGCTGGGTCGCCACCAGTTTCACCGTCGCGCATCGCTCTGGGTAGAACGCTTCAGCCCCGGTTGGACGGTCAACCTGCTCGTGGTCATTGGCACCGCCACCTGGATCGGCTTTCTGACCCACAAGCAGGTGCCGTACTCGAATGACCTGTGGTGGACCTTCGCTGCCGACGCCGATGCGCCGCGCATGCTCCGTGCCAGCTTGTTGGTCGCTGTGCTCGCGGCTGTCGTGCTGCTTTCCGGGCTGTTGCGTCCCGCACAACCCGAGCCAGTGCTGCCGGACCGCGCCGACATCGAGCGCGCCAGGCGGGTTATTGAGCGCAGTGCCTCCTCTGGTGCAAACGTCGCCCTGACCGGGGACAAGCACCTCCTGTTCTCACCGGAAGACGATGCCTTCCTCATGTACCGCATCGCCGGCCGCAGCTGGATCGCGCTGGGAGATCCGGTGGGCCCGCGCGAGGCCTGGGATGACCTCGCCTGGCGCTTCAGGGAGCTGGTCGATGAGCATGGCGGCCGGACCGTGTTCTACGAGGTGACCGGCGAGGGCTTGCCCCTGTACCTGGATCTGGGCCTGACCTTGACCAAGCTCGGCGAGGAGGCGCGGGTGTCCCTCGCGGGTTTCTCGCTGGAGGGCAAGGCACGGGCGGAGTTGCGGTCCGCCCGGCGGCGCGCCGAACGGGATGGAGTCACCTTCGAGATCATCATGCCACCCGACGTGCCAGCAGTCCTGCCGGAGCTGGAGCAAATTTCGGTGCATTGGCTGGAGGAAAAGGCGGTGGAGGAGAAGGGCTTCTCCCTCGGGTTCTTTGCGCCCGACTATCTCGTGAACTTCCCCATAGCCCTCGTCCGGCGGCACGGCGAGGCCGTGGCCTTCGCCAACCTGTGGGTGACGTCCGGCCGGGAGGAGCTGTCGGTGGACCTGATGCGTTTCGGCGCGGACGCTCCTCACGGCAGCATGGATTTTCTCTTCACGGAACTCCTCCTCTGGGGCCAGGCCGAAGGGTATGGCTATTTCAGCCTCGGCATGGCTCCGCTGTCCGGCCTGGAGGAACACCCGCTGGCGCCCGCGTGGCACCGTGTCGGCAACCTGGTGTTCCGCTATGGGGAGCACTTCTACAATTTCAGCGGGCTCCGCCGTTACAAGGCCAAGTTCCTGCCGCAATGGCAGCCTAGGTATCTAGCGTCGCCCGGCGGGTTGGCCCTGCCGCGGGTCCTGCTGGATGTCTCGACGCTGATCTCGGGGGGCATGCGCGGCATCTGGAGCCGGGCGGTGCCATGAGAATTCCCGCGGCAGTCCTGCTCGCGGCGTGGCTCGGGCCGGTGGCCGCCGGCGCGACGCCGGGCGCTCCGCCACCGGCGAAGGACTGGACGTTCCCGGCCGGTGCGTTGGGCCCGGCGGCGGTCTATGCACCCGATGGTGTGCCGGGCAGCGTGGTGCTGTTCATCTCGGGCGAGGGTGGCTGGAATCGTGGCGCTACCGAAATGGCGCGCCAGCTGCGCGGGTGGGGCGCACTGGTCGCCGGTGTGGATGTGCGCCATTGTCTCGGTGCTGGTGCAATCGGGCAGGGTTGCGCGCATCCCGCGGAGGAGTTCGAAGCCTTCGCCCACGCCTTCGAGAAGCGCGCCGCCCTGGCCCGCTACCGGGCTCCGATCCTCGTCGGTTACTCCTCGGGCGCCAATCTCGCCTACGGCATACTTCGAGAGGCACCCGCCGGTGCGTTTGCCGGCGCCATCAGCCTGGGTTTCTGCGCCGGCGAGCAGACGGTGCCGGGTGCCAGACCCGCGCCCGCAGTTCCGGGCCCCTGGATCGCACTGCACGGCGCGCTGGACCAGGTCTGCAAGCCGGAGGCCACGCGCGCCTTTGTGGCCCGGGTGCCTAATGGCAAGTTCGTACTGCTGCCGAAGGTAGGGCACGGCTATGCCGTGGAAGACAACTGGTTGCCCCAGTTCCGGGATGCCTTCCTGAAGCTCGTCACAGCGACGACGGAACCGCCGCCGGCCGCCGGCCTGGTGGCGGACCTGCCCCTCACCGAGGTCCCGGCACGGATTTCGTCGCCGCGCTCCGCGCCGCCCGCGGCGGGAGGGTCGCTTGCAGACACCTTCGTCGTGCTCCTGACGGGTGACGGCGGCTTCGCCGGCCTTGACCGGGACCTGGCTGGCGCGCTGGCAGCGCGGGGCGTGCCGGTCGTCGCGTGGAGCACGCTTCGCTATTTCTGGACGGAGCACCCGCCCGCAGTGGCTGGCCGGGATCTCGCGCGCATCATCCACTACTACTCGAGCGCCTGGCACCGGCCACGGGTACTGCTGGTGGGCTACTCCTTCGGGGCCAACGTCCTGCCGTTCCTCGCGGGCCGGCTCCCGCCGGACGCCTGGCGGGCCGTCCGTGGCATCGGCCTGCTGGCGCCCGCTACGCACACCGGGTTCGAGGTGCATGTCGCCGACTGGATACCCGGATCCGTTCCCGAGGGCCAGCCGGTGCTCCCGGCGCTCAAGGCGCTCCCGGCGACGCCGATCCTGTGTATCTACAGCGCGGAGGAGGCCGGCAGCCTGTGCCCGTCCTTGCCCCCGGCCGGAACCCGGGCCGTCAATTTACCGGGCGGGCACCACTTTGACGGCGACTCGGCTACCCTCGCACGCGAGATCATCGGGTTCACAGGACACTGACGGCGATGCGCTTGCTGCTGATCGAGGATGACCGGGACGCGGCGGGGTACCTGGTGAAGGCGCTGACGGAGGCCGGCTACCAGGTGGACCATGCGGCCGACGGCCGCGACGGGTTGTTCCAGGCGACCGAGCACGGCTACGACGGCATCGTTGCCGACCGGATGCTGCCGCACCTGGATGGCCTGACGATCGTCGAGATCCTGCGCAAGCAGGGCAACCGCACGCCCGTGCTCATCCTCTCCGCCCTGGGTTCCGTCGATCACCGGGTCGAGGGCCTGCGCGCGGGCGGAGACGACTACCTGACCAAGCCTTTCGCGCTGTCCGAGTTGCTGGCTCGAATCGAGGCGCTGCTGCGGCGGGGGCAGGTCGCGCCCGCACCCCAGACGAAACTGCGCCTCGCCGACCTGGAGATGGATGTGCTGGCCCGCACCGTGACGCGCGCCGGCCGCCGCATTGACCTGACGGCCCGCGAGTTCAAGCTGCTCGAGTACCTGCTGCGGCGAGCGGGGCAGGTGGTCACGCGGACGATGTTGCTGGAAGGTGTGTGGGACCTGCACTTCGACCCGCAGACCAACGTAATCGACGTGCATCTGTCCCGCCTCCGTCAGGCCATCGACAAGGGCTTTGAGCGGCCCCTCATTCACACGGTCCGCGGTGCCGGCTACTCCGTTCGGGCCGACTGACATGCGGACCTCGGCCCTGCGCCTGTCGGTGGTCTACGCGGCCAGTTTCGCCACGGCGCTCGTCGCGCTCGTCCTTGTCATCTACACGCTCACCACGCGGTTCATCAACGCGG
>JBDSWH010000306.1:0-8211 GCA_039926785.1 Gammaproteobacteria bacterium | reverse complement strand
CCCAACAAGGATGCCTACCGCGTAGCCGTCGTCGGCGCCACCGGCCTCGTCGGCGAGGCCCTGCTCCAGATCCTGGAGGAGCGAAAGTTCCCCGTCAGCGAGCTCGTTCCGCTCGCCAGCGAGAGGTCCGTGGGCAAGACGGTCAGCTTCGCGGGGAAGACCCAGCGGGTGCGCGATCTCGCGAAGTTTGACTTCCAGGGCGTCGACCTTGGCCTGTTCTCGGCCGGTGGCAGCGTGTCCGGCGAACACGCGCCCCGCGCCGGCGCGGCCGGCTGCATCGTGATCGACAACACGTCGAAGTTCCGCTACGACGTCGATGTCCCGCTGATTGTCCCCGAGGTCAATCCGGAGGCACTGCCCCAGTACCGGAAGCGCAACATCATTGCCAATCCGAACTGCTCCACCATTCAGATGGTCGTTGCCCTGAAGCCCATCCACGACGCTGCCGGCATCACGCGCATCAACGTCGCCACTTACCAGTCAGTCTCGGGCGCCGGCCGCCGGTCCGTGGAAACCCTGGCCCGCCAGACGACCCAGCTGCTGAACGCGCAGACGGTGGAAATCGTTGGCGCGGCCAAGCAGATTGCCTTCAATGTGGTCCCCCATATCGACGACTTCCAGGACAACGGCTACACCAAGGAAGAGATGAAGATGGTGTGGGAGACCCGGAAGATCCTGGGCGATGAGTCGATCCAGGTGAACCCGACGGCGGTCCGTGTCCCGGTGTTCTTCGGTCATTCCGAGGCCATCCACATCGAGACCCGGAGCAAGATCAGTGCCCGGGAGGTCCGGGCCCTGCTTGAGCGGGCGCCGGGCATCACCGTCATGGACGAGGCCCGCCTGGGCGGCTATCCGACGGCGGTCACCGACGGCGCCAATCACGATCCCGTGTACGTGGGGCGGATCCGCGAAGACATCTCCTGCGAGCGGGGCATCGACCTGTGGGTCGTCTCCGACAACATCCGGAAGGGCGCTGCGCTGAACAGCGTCCAGATCGCCGAACTGCTGATCCGCGACTACATCTAAAAACGCGCGGCTCCGCCTTACGCGGCGGGACTATATCGGATATAGTTGGCCTCACTTCTAGGCCATCGGCTACTTGGGCTCCCCGATGAGGGGTGGTGCTGACGGCTCAATCGGGGATTGGTGATGCCACGAGTTCGACTCGCTGCAGTCCCGCTGCTGGCGGGACTTCTACCGTTGACCGCCGGCGCCCTGGGCCTCGGTGAAATCACGCTCCGGTCGGCCCTCAACCAGCCCTTCGTGGCCGAAATTCCCGTTACGGCAGCAACACCGGACGAACTGAATCAACTCAGCGTCCAACTGGCGCCTGTGGCAACCTTCGAGCGCTTTGGCCTCGACAGGCCCCGCTTTCTCGACGACCTGAAGTTCCAGGTGCAGCGGGAAGGATCCCGCGCCGTGGTGCGCGTCACGTCCGACCAGCCCGTCAGCGAGCCCTTCATCTCTCTTCTCCTGGACGTGGGTTGGCCTCAGGGTCGACTGCTCCGCGAGTACACCGTTCTTCTGGATCCGCCAACGTTCGCGGCAGGTCCCGCCGCGACCCCGACTGCTGCCCCGGCACCGCCAATGGCCGCCGGTCCGGCGGCGTCGGCACCGGCCATCCAACGGGCCCCGGCCGACCGCGCGTCGGCCGAAGACGAGCCAGCCAGAAACGCGGGCTCTGCCAATCGGAGATCCGGGTCAGTGACCTCCGGCCCGGATGGGGATGTCTACGGCCCCGTCCGCGCCAACGAGACGCTCTGGGGCATCTCTGAGCGCTTGCGCACGGCCAGCAACGTGTCCGTGAACCAGATGATGGTGGCCCTCTACCGGGCCAATCCCGAAGCCTTTGCCGGCAACATCAACCGGCTGAGGCGAGGGGCCATCCTGCGCGTCCCCCAGGGCGGCGATATGGCCAGCATCTCCAACCGGGAGGCGATCAGCGAGGTTCTCCGGCAGGACGAGGAGTGGCGGAGCGCAACCGGCGTCCCGGCCGCTGCCCCGGCCCGCCTGCAGCTGGTGCCCCCCAGCGAGGAGACTTCGGGGGCGGGTCAGCGTCCAGGCCAGCCAACAAGCCAGCCATCAAGCCAGGCACCGGGCTCGCCGGCCGACAAGGCGGCCCTGGAACGGGACCTGGCCGAGCAGCAGCGCCTTCTGAGCCTCAAGGACAGCCAGCTAAAGGCCCTTCAGGATCGCGTCAATCAGCTGGAGGGCAAACCGGCGGCGTCTGCCCCGACCCCAACCGAGACTCCGCCGGCTGCAGTAGGGGAAGTACCTCCGGCCGAAGAAGCGCCGGTTGAGGCCGGTCCCGGCGCGGAACCCGCCGTGGCACCGGTGGACAAGCCCGAACCTGCCAAGCGTCCTGCCGGAGAAAAGGCCACAGGCGGCGGTTTGCTGGGTTCGTTAATGGGCCTCGTGTTCAACGTCTGGTTCCTGGTGTCCGCGGCGGCGGTCCTGCTGGCCGGACTGTTCTTCGTGTTTGCCCGGCGCCGCATGGCTGCGGCAGACGGAGCCACCGGCCGCTTTGGCAGCGATCTGCGTGGCGATAAGTTTGGCGGAGCCGCCAGTACCCAGCCCCTGGTCCGTCGGGACGGCTACAGCGTCGAAGAAGGCGCGGCCGCAGACCGGACCCAGGGCGCGGCGCCACCGGGCCGCGCGGCGCGCGATGCTGACACCGAGACGCCCCTAGAGCGCACGATCAGCACCGAAGGTGCTGTTGAGCTTGATCAGGCTGATGTGGTGGCCGAGGCCGACTTCCATATGGCCTACGGCCTCTACGACCAGGCCGCGGAACTCCTGACCCGTGCGCTTCGCGACAGCCCGGACCGTCGCGACCTTCGCCTGAAGCTGCTCGAGGTCTATTTCATCTGGGAGAACAAGTCTGCGTTTCTGAAGGAAGCCCAGACCTTCCAGCGCCAGCTCAAGGGCGCTGCCGATCCGGACTGGAACAAGGTCGTGATCATGGGCAAGCAGATCTGCCCGGGCGAGGAGTTGTTCGCCGGGGCGATTGGCACCACAGGTGATGTGGGCATCGATCTTGGCCAGGCCGACGACCGCGTGGATCTCTCCTTCGACGAGGGCGAGGCGGACAGCCTCGACCTCGACCTGACGGCCGCCCGGCAGGGGCCGGCCGGCGATCTCCTCGACTTCGATCTCAGCTCGGCAAACGACGCCGGCGATTCGTCGCTGGATGACACCGGCCTGCGGCAGACGCAGATCGCACCGGGCTCACGCACCGTCGAGGGTCCCACCATCGAGGCGAACTACGGCGGTGATTTCTCGTCGACCATGGAGACCCCGACTATCGAATCCCGGGGCGTCGGTGGGTCGACGATACGGACGCCTACGATTCAGGCGCCGACGATCGAGGCGCCGACGGTCGAGACGTTCGGCGGCGGCACTCTCGAAACGCCCACGCTGGAGAGCGCTGTTCCCGGCCTTCGTCCTGGCGCTGTGGATCCGCGCCGATCGGGCGGTGGTGACCAGACCGAAGAAATCAATCTGGAGGACCTGGGACTCGACCTCACCGGCCTCGATGAGGCTGCTGGTGAGTTGGGAACCGGGGTGCACGATACCCTCGAGGGCAGCGCCGGTCGGGACGACGACGATCTGGTGTTCGACATTGACTCTACCGACGACGACCGCTCTGATCTGCTCCAGGGGCTGGATGCCGACTCGACCGCGGAGATGCGGGGGATGGCAATCGATGAGGGCACTCTCGACTTGCCAGCCTTTGGCAACGCCATGCAGAAGAGTACGGCAGCCCTCGACCTCACTGGCGACACGGCAGAGCACCGGGCGGTGGAAGACACCGCCGAGCAGCCGCGTACCGCTGGCACCGGCCTGGGCGAGTCCTCGGCTGAACTCAGCCAGGTCGACTTCGACATCGGTGACGACAAGGCCGAGGACATGGAGCCGACCTCGGTGATGACCGGGCGGCGCCGTGGACCCGAGGGGCCCACGATGACCGAGGTGGGCACCAAGCTTGACCTGGCGCGGGCCTACGTGGACATGGGCGACCCGGACGGCGCACGTAGCATCCTGAACGAGGTGCTGGAAGAGGGCGACTCCGCCCAGCGCCAGGAAGCCCGTCGCCTCCTCGACGACCTTACGGACTGACCGGAACCGGCGAGAGGCCACGCGGTTGACCGCCCAGCGCTTCGCGGCCGGGCTCGAGTATGACGGCAGCGCATTTTCCGGCTGGCAAACCCAGAGTCACGCCCGCAGCGTCCAGTTCGTTCTCAACGCGGCCATTGGTGTCGTGGCGAACGAGGCCATCACCACCGCCGCTGCCGGGCGTACCGATGCCGGCGTCCACGCCTGCGGCCAGGTAGTTCACTTCGATTCGGAAGCGCGGCGATCGCTCCGTTCATGGCTGCTGGGCATCAACAGTAATCTGCCGCCCGAGGCGGCGATCCAGTGGGTCCGGGAGGTGCCAGCAGACTTTCACGCCCGGTACTCGGCCACGTCCCGCACCTACCACTACGTCATCCTCAATCGCGACGTGCGTTCCCCCCTGGAGCGGGACCGGGCCTGGTGCCTTCGCGGGGCATTGTCGGCCGGGCAGATGTCCCTGGCCGCGGCACAATTGCTCGGCGAGCATGACTTTTCCGCATTCCGCGGGGCGGGCTGCCAGGCGAAGAGTCCCACACGCCGGCTCGACAGGATCGCGGTCTCCCGGACGGACGACTACATCCACTTCGAGGTGCGTGCCAACGGCTTCCTGTATCACATGGTACGGAACATCGTGGGTGCGATGGTCCGGATCGGTGCGGGTGACGCGGATCCGGACTGGTTGCAGGACCTCCTCAGGGCCCGGGATCGCCGGCTCGGCGCGCCCACGGCCCCACCCCAGGGCCTGTACCTTGCCGAAGTGAACTACCCGGCCGAGCTGGAACTGCCGTCCCCCGCGCTGCCGCCGCAATGGCGTGATCGCTGAACCGGACTTGATTATGATTCGCGCATGACGTGGTACGAAAAGGTTCTGCCCTCGCGCATCAAGACGGAGCGCCGCACGCGTTCGGTGCCGGAGGGTCTCTGGATCAAGTGCCCCCAGTGCAGCGCGCAGTTGTACCGGGCGGAACTCGAGCGGAACCTGCAGGTCTGCCCGAAGTGCAGCTTTCACATGCGCCTGGTTGCCCGCGACCGGTTGATGGTCTTTCTGGATCCGGGCACGGGTCGTGAGGTGGCTGAGAAGTTGAGTCCCCACGACCCCCTCCGTTTCAAGGACAGCAAGCCCTATCGGACCCGCATTGCCCAGGCCCAGAAGGAAACCGGTGAACGGGATGCCCTCGTGTCGATGACGGGGCTGCTCAAGGGCCAACCGGTGGTCGCCTGCGCCTTTGAGTTCCGTTTCATGGGCGGTTCCATGGGTTCTGTTGTCGGGGAGAAGTTTGTCCGGGCAGCGGCCCTGAGCCGTGAGAACCGGCATCCCCTCATCAGCTTTTCCGCCAGTGGTGGCGCCCGGATGCAGGAGGCGCTGTATTCACTGTTGCAGATGGCAAAAACCAGTGCGGCACTGGCAGATCTGGCCGACATGCGCGTGCCTTACGTTTCCGTGCTGACCGATCCGACGACGGGCGGAGTCTCCGCCAGCCTTGCGATGCTCGGCGACGTGAATATTGCCGAGCCCAATGCGCTGATCGGCTTTGCCGGGCCGCGAGTCATCCAGCAGACCGTCCGCGAGACGCTGCCGGAGGGATTCCAGCGCAGCGAATTTCTCCTCGAGCACGGCGCGGTGGACATGATCGTTGACCGGCGGCGGATGCGCGACGAGATCGCATCGCTCCTGGCCAAGTTCCTCAAGCAGGCGCCTCCGCCAGACAGTCCGGACAGTCCGGGCTGACGGCACGCCCCGTCCCACCCGCAATTCCGTGACCCTCTCCAGTCCAGGCTCCGTTGCCGACTGGCTTCGGTGGCAGGAGTCCCTGCACGCCAGGCCTGTCGATCTGGGTCTCGATCGGGTCCGGGAGGTCCTTGACCGGCTCCGGCTGGTACCGCCGACCGGCGGAGTCATCACCGTCGGAGGAACGAACGGCAAGGGCAGCACAATTACCCTCCTGCACGATGCCCTGCGGGCCTTCGGTGGGCGTCCCGGCCTCTACACCTCACCCCACCTCGTGCACTACAACGAGCGCATTCGCATCGATGGCCGACCGGTGCCGGATGCCGATCTCATGTCGGCGTTCGAGCGGGTGGAGGCCGCCCGTGGGCACGTGTCGCTGACCTATTTCGAGTTTGGCACCTTGGCTGCCTTCGCCTGTTTTGCCGCCGCCGGCTGCGATACCTGGCTGCTCGAGGTGGGACTCGGCGGACGCCTCGATGCCGTGAATGCGCTGGATGCGGACCTGGCCCTGGTTACGACCATCGGTCTCGATCACCAGGAGTGGCTGGGTAGCTCCATCGAAGCCATTGCGGGCGAGAAAGCCGGCATCTTCCGGTCGGGTCGACTGGCGCTTTACGGCGATGCACCGGTGCCGGCCGCAATTCGCGCGCACGCTGGCAAAGTCGGAGCCGAGCTGCGCGTGTACCGCGATGACTTTGTCGAGGAAAGAGGCTCCACCGGCGCTGGCTGGTCATGGTCCTGGCCCGGCAGTGCCGGCCTGAAGCGCATCGATGGCCTGCGGGCGCCCACGCATTGGACTGCGGCCCAATTCCGGAACGCCACGCTGGCGCTGGCTGCATTGTCGCGGCTGGCCCCGGCGGTGGCGCTGACAGCGGAGCAGCTAAATCCCGTGCTCCTGCACTCGAACCCGCCTGGCCGTTTTCAGGTCGTGCAGCGCGTGCATCAATGGATTCTGGATGTCGCCCACAATCCCCAGGCAGCTGCCGTGCTGCGCGAGCAGCTCACCACGCTGCCGCCGTCGGGCAACCCTGGAGGACTTACGGTGGTGGTGGCGTTGCTCGCCGACAAGGCCATTGCACCGTTCATCAGCGAACTGCAGCCAGTGGCCGCACGCTGGATCGTTTCGGGCGTCGTTGACCCGCGCGCTAGCACGGAGGCGGCCATGCGTCGGGGCATGGCAGAGGCGGGTGTCCAGACTGTTACCTGGGCTGAAGTTCCGGTCGAGGCCTTTGAGCGAGCGCGCCAGCTGACTCCGGCAGGGGGGCGGATACTGGTCTGTGGCTCGTTCCGGATCGTCGCGCCCGCGCTGGAGTGGCTTGGTTTATACTGATCCCCTTCCCGTAAGTTAGTCGTCATGGACCGCCAGCTCGCAGAACGAATGGTCGGGGCCGCTTGCCTGCTCGCGGTGCTGGTGCTCATTGTTCCGGCGATTCTCGATGGCAATCCCGACTCGGGCTCCACCATCACTCACCCGGTGGTGGAGGACACACTCGATCTGCGGACCCACACCATCCGCCTGGACGGATCGGAGCGCGAACCCCCGGTGCCGACCCCCGTGGAATCGCGGGCTGTGGTAGCGCCGCCGGCGGCCGGTCCGGCTGCACCGGCCGATGAAGCCCCACCCGTGGCCACGACGCCACCCGACTTGGCCGCGCGGACACCGACCGAACCAACGACGGCGACAACGCCCGAGTCGGCCAAGCCGACTCCCGGCCCACACATCGAGTCCAAGGCTCCGACTGGCACCGGCGACTGGATCGTCCAGCTCGGCAGCTTCTCCAGTCGGGATAACGCTGATCGCCTGGCGGCGAGTCTCAGGCGTCAGGGCTTCGCCGTCACCGTCCTGGGCGGCGGAGGATCCAGCGGAACCCTTTTCCGGGTTCGCGCCGGTCCGGAACCCGACAAGGCGGCGGCCGATGAACTCGCCAGCCGGCTCACTGCAGCAGGCTTCAAGGGTGGTCGTGTGGGCCTCAAATAGAGGGGTGGCGTTGTGCCCCACTGCGGCCGAATGGGGCAACCTTGAAATGACCACCGTCGACTACATATTGCTGGGTATGCTCGTGGTGTCTACCCTGGTTGGGGTGCTGCGGGGGCTGATCCGGGAGGCACTGTCGCTGGTCATCTGGGTGGCGGCGACCTGGTGTGCAGCGCGCTTCGGTGACCAGGCGGCCCGGTTGTTCGCCACCGTCCTCCATGATTCGCTGTTGCAGCTCTGGGCAGGACGGCTGACGTTGTTTGTCGGCATCCTGTTCGCCGGCAGCGTGGTGGCCTGGGTGGTGGGCTATTTCGTGCGACGGAGCGTGATTACGGCGACGGACCGGGTGCTGGGCATGTTGTTCGGGCTCGCCCGGGGAATCGTCCTCGCG
>JBDSWH010000305.1:0-4097 GCA_039926785.1 Gammaproteobacteria bacterium | reverse complement strand
CAGAGCGAACTTCGCGCAGGCCCGCCGGGTTGCCTCCAGGTCCTCGAGCCGCTTCTCGGGATGCTGGCGCAGCACCTGGTCCGAGTGCCGGCGCATGAAGGGGAAGTCGAGTGCCCACCAGGCCAGTCCGATGACGGGGACGTAGATCAGCTGCTGCTTCAGGAAGAACTTGAGCAACGGAATCCGGCCGTTGAAGACGCGCTGCAGGACGAAGATGTCCGCCCAGGACTGATGGTTGCAATTCACCATGTACCAGCCGCGATAGGCGAACTGCTCGACGCCCTGCACGTCCCAGAGCGTTGGTTGGGTCAGAGACATCCAACCGGTATTACAGGTCACCCACAGTTTTGCGATCCCGTTCAGGACCGGGTCGAGTACCCGTCGTACGAACTGGAATGGCAGCGCCAGCCTAAAGAGTGCAAACAGGAACAACAGGGCGCACCAGAACAGGGTGTTCACGATCAGCACTGTCATGGCGACCAGGGCACGGAGGGGTGGCGGCAGGAAGGTCAGCATGATGTCAGGAGTCCGGATGATGCCGGTATGATGACACGGGGTGGAAGTGCGGGGAGTTCGATGCAGATCGACGTCATCCTGGAGGCGGGCCTGCCTGCGGGGCGCGTGGAAGCTCTGGGGCAGCTGGCCGAGCGCTATGGCATCCAGACGCTCTGGGTCTCCAGCTTTCCGTCCCGCCGCGATCCGGTTCCCGCACTGGCGCTGCTGTCGCGCTGTACGAGCCGCCTCCGGCTTGGCACGTTGCCGGTCAGCCCCTATGAAGTCCATCCGCTCCGCATCGCCGACGGCCTGCTGACGCTCAACGACCTCTCGGGCGGTCGCTCCACCGTCCTGGTCGGTGGCTTAGGCCACTCCGTATCGCGGGTCACGGGCCTGGAGCCGCGCCGGCGGGTGACCGCCGTGCGTGACACCGTCAGCATCCTGAAAGGGCTTCGCCCCGATGCAATGCTCAACTACGAGGGCGAGCTGTACACCCTCAAGAATTACCAGGCGGAATGGGCCACCGGTCCGCCGCCGAGGGTCTATGTGGGAGCTACGTTTCACAAGATGATGCGGATGGCTGTGGGCGTGGCCGATGGCGTCATGATGTCGGACGTGCCGATCCAGCGCATGCCCGAGGTCTCCGGCTGGATCAACGAGGGACTGGCCGCGTCCGGCCGCCAGCGCACGGACTTCCGCCTGAACAATTTCATGGCCTGGCACGTGAAGAAGGACCGGTCCCAGGCCATGGCCGAGGCCCGCCGCGAGCTCGTCTGGCGTGGCCTGCTGATGACCTGGTTCACGGAGCTGTTCCTGGACCCCGCCGATGCAGCCTTCGTCGAAGCGAGCCGGCCCGCCTTCCTGCAGGCCTTCCTGGGGCGCAGCGACCGGATCGAAGGTGTGCCAGAGGCCATCATCGGCAAGCTGGTCGACAACATGACGTTGACCGGCGACCTCACGGACATCGACCGCATCAACGGCCATCTCAGGGACCTGGAAGCCGCGGGCCTGGACGAGGTCGCGCTGCGCCTGCACGACGACCCGGAGGAGGCACTGTCGATCATCGGCGAGCGGGTAGTGCCTGTGTTCGGCCGAAAGCCATGACGGTGGGTAACGCGACGATGCGGATCAGGGGCGCCGCGCTTTTGCTCGCCGCAGTGCTATCTGTGGCCCTGGCCCGACCGGCGGATGCCGCACCAGCCATCAATGTCAGCGAGATCTGCACCACCTGCAAGGACGTGATCCGCTGCGTTCGGGATCCCGGTTCGCTGGTGCCGCCGGACTATCCGGTGGTGGTTTACTACCTGCACGAGCACACGTTCTGGGAGCAGGTTGCCACAATCTGGGATTACCTGGTGCGCTTCGGCAAGGCGAAGGAGCAGGACACCCGGGCGCTGACGATTTACGAGTTCAAGGTTGCGGACGAGCCGCCGGCCCGGGTGCTCGACCAGCAACAGGCGGAGCTTGATGCGGTCGGGATGACAATTGCCGTGCCGGGTGGGCAAATCGACCGCCACAGCGGCGCCTGGTCGATCGGCAGTCCTTCGCTTCAGCAGGGCGGGTCCTGCCAGTTGATGCCTCCCGCCGACGGCTTTGCGTTCCTCCGCGCCAATGCTCCGGATTCCTGAGTAGCAGGTAGTGCAAGCATGAACCAACCACCAGCCAGCAACCTGCCCACGGACGGCAATCCGCGCCCACGCTTCACGCTGGTGTTCCTGCGCGCCAATCCCCTGCGGGGTACCGGCATCGGCCTCGCCTTGCTTCTGCGCATCCTCTTCGGGATTTTCTTCCTGGGTGGCGCGGTGAACAAATTCCAGCGCAATTACCTGTTCGGCGACTACCCGCTAGAGCTCTTCACCAAGCGTCTGACGGAAATCGATCCGGGGTCATTTCCGGCGCTGTACCTGTCGAAGTTCATCATTCCCAACTACCACTTCATCGGCTGGGTCGTCACCTGGGGTGAATTGGCCGTCGCCGTGGGCATGCTGCTTGGCCTGTGCACGCGGACGGCCGGGTTGCTTGCCATCTTCCTGATGGTGAATTTCGGACTGGGAGGCTATTACGACGCCTCCCTGATCGTGCTCAACCTGATCGCACTGATCTTCGTAGTGCTGCCCACCGGACACTGGCGCGGGCTCGACCGTAGCCTCCACGCGCGTCATCCGCGCGTCATCTGGTTCCGCTAGGGAGCTGATGGACCGGCAGCTCGGGAGCTCGTCGACGCGGATGTGCCTCGCTAGCGACCTGGCGCCGCAATGGGTCGCCACGACAGCGCTTCCGGAATGAGCGGAATCTGGTCAGCCAGCACGAAATTGGTGATGGCGTCCAGCTTATTCTCGATCTGGTAGAACCGGGCAACCTTGGCCTCCGGCAGCGCCTTCTGGAACTTGCGCAGGTAGCTCTTGCGCAACTTCAGCACTTTCGCCTGGTACCTCAGCGAGTCGCCGATGAGTTGTTTCGCCAGGTTTTCGCTGAGGTTGCCGTAGTTGGCGGCATAGTCGGTGATGACCTTCACGCGCAGATCGCCCGCTGATTTCATGCCCACCATGTAGTTGTCGTAAATCGGCCAGAATGCAGTGCTTTCTTCGGGGCTCAGGGTGAGGCCCTGGCTGATGAGCAGCTTGCGCTCCGACTGGATGATGGTGCGCGCTTCTTCCGTGGCTGCGGTCAGGTCGGCATAGGTCGGAGTCACCTGGGCGGCTGCCAGCGACGGGAGGGCGAGGGTGGCAAGGACCAGGCTGGGGATATTCGAGGGTATGCGTTGCGCCTTTTGTGTGGTGCGGATTGCAAGTAGTGTAGGGCTCAGCCGCTGACCCCGTGACCGCATTCGTGAAGGAGCGGAACCCATGAACGCAATGGTCGAATTCAACCTGACGAAATGAAGCCGACAAAACCATCGACGCGCCTGCTCGCGCTCGCGCTCACGCTCATGGGTATGACCGCGGGCCAGGCTTCGGCCCAGGAACCCGCTGCACTCCCCACGGCCACGACTACAGCCACGACCGGGCGACCGCCGCTGAACCGCCCCCGCATTGGCCTGGTGCTCGGCGGTGGTGGTGCCAAGGGCGCGGCCCACATCGGTGTGCTCCGGGTGCTCGACGAGTTGCACGTCCCGGTGGATTGTGTGACCGGCACCAGCATGGGCGCGCTGGTCGGCGGCACCTTTGCGTCGGGCATGCCGCCCGAGGAAATCGAAAAGTCCGTGCTTGGCATCAACTGGTCTCGCACGGTGGGTTCCGAGGGCCTGCGGGGCCGCACGCCCATTCACCGCAAGCTGGCGGGCATTACGTACACCAACAGCCTCGACATCGGCGTCAAGGGGGGCACGCTGAAGGTGCCCGGCGGGCTGTTGAAGACGCAGGACATCGAGGATGTGATCCGCGGGCTGGTGGCCGATGCCCGGTACACCAAGGACTTCGACGACCTGCCGATTCCGTTCCGGGCCGTGGCCACGGACATGCTGGCGGGCGACATGGTGGTGCTCGGTTCGGGCGATCTGTCGGTCGCCATGCGGGCCAGCATGGCGGTGCCCGGAGCGTTCTCGCCCGTGGTTCTCGACGGCAAGGTGCTTGCCGACGGCGGCATGATGCGCAACCTGCCCG
>JBDSWH010000304.1:0-3828 GCA_039926785.1 Gammaproteobacteria bacterium | reverse complement strand
AGCTCTCATGATGACATCCAGATCCTCGCAGTAGATCACGAGGCACCCATCACCATAGTTTGCGCGGGTAGCGATTTGCCGAACACCCGCGTCAGCCGGATCGCCCTGCGCCCGAGTCGTCACGCTGGCATTCCTTCGCATCCAGCCCACCACGCCAAGCGCGGAGCCGACGAAACCCGGCTCCTCAGTCATACCTGGAAACTACTTCGCTTGATGCTCCCTGAGCGACAGCGATCGGCATGACCTTTTTCTCGAGCGGGTGTGATTTGAGCTATCAGGAACCTCCGTATACCGTGGTTCACCGGTCTGGCGGTGTCGAGTATCGTCAATATCAACCGTACCTGATGGCGGAGACCACGGTGGCCACTACCGCGGATTTTGACAGGGCGGGCACCGAAGGCTTCCGCCGCCTGTTCAAGTACATCGCCGGCGCCAACACGAGTCAGTCGAAGATCGCCATGACGGTGCCGATCCAGCAGGTCGATACAGCCAATGGCTGGCGTGTCGCGTTTATGCTGCCGAAGCAATACACCATCGTCACGGCACCGGCACCGACGGACTCCCGCGTAATCGTCGTGCCTGTAGCCGGCAAGCTGACTGCGGTGCGCCGCTATTCGGGCCGCTGGACTGAGAGCAATTATCTCGGCAACCGGGATGAGTTGGTGAGAACCCTGGACGCGGCCGGCGTCATAAAACTGTCCGAACCTCGGTTGGCGCGCTACAACGCACCGTTTTCCCGGCCGTTTCTTCGGCGCAATGAGGTGCTGATCGAAGTGAACACGGTACCGGACGAGGCGACGCACAGCGGGCGCTGATGGTCAGTGCCCTGATACACGCAAGTGGAGCGAGAGGATGATTTCCAGCCGACGCTCGTTTGTGGCCACTTTGGCATTGGCTGGAGTGGCGCCAGCCAGCGCGTGGCTTGCGGCTGCAGCTCAGGACTTGCCGGTCATGTTTAAGGACCGTCTCGTGCTCAGTAATTTCGAAGCGTAGCAGGAAATCATCCTGTCCACAGCCCGCTGGCGAGGCTTCAGCGACCGGGTAATGGGCGGCGTGTCCGATGCCGAGCTCAGTAAGGCGACAGTCGCCGGCAAGCGCTGCATCCGCCTCACCGGTCGCGTCACCCGCGACAACGGCGGCGGCTTTATCCAGATGGCGCTCTACCTTGGTTCCGGCAGCGCACCTTTTGATGGATCGGCTTACGCGGGCATTGAGTTTCTCGTCTACGGGAATGATGAGCATTACAACGTCCATGTTAGAATCGCTGATTGTGGCTTTTACGATGAATCCTATCGCCCCACGGTCCGCGTTGAGTCGCGCTGGCAGCAACTGCGCATACCGTGGACTGGCCTCACAGCCAACGGCGTGTCCGTACCGCTCAATCCCGCGCGACTGCAGCAGATCGCCTTGCTCGGCTGGATGCGCGAGTTCACCGCCGATATCTCGCTGGCCGAGGCTGCGCTGTATTCCTAGCGCCTGCGTCAACCCATTTTCCTGGAAGTTGCCCTAGGTATCACCCTTGCATGCGCGCGGCACAATCCCATGACGTCAGCCACGCAGGCTCGATGCGGATCGCCACCTCGTCACGTTGCCGCGCCATTAACCAGCGAGCGAATCCGGAGTCCCGGCCGTGGAGATACCGATCAATCAAGCGCAGCAATACGGCTGGTCCATCAGCGATGGACAAGCTGGCGCTGCCCTGGCCGCGCACGCCGCGATAGGGTGGCGAATCCCCCGCAATTTCAAAGGCGCAGCGTGGATCCTGCTCCAGTAATGCGACCAGCTTGGCACTGCGCGGCGTGGCGCACCAGATGGTACCGCTGTCGTACAGATACCAGAGAGAGCAGAGTAGCGGGGCTCTACTGCCCGACAAGCAGGCAAGCCGCACCGGGATCTCGGTTCGCAGGAGGAAGTCTGCTATCTCTACCGCAGACCAGGCGCTGGCTGATCGTATGAGCGGCGCATTCACGGTGGTTCCCAACTGGCTCAGCGGCCCAGCATCGCAAGCAGTGTAGTAGCGTCGGCTATGATGGTTCAGTCAGATTGCCCGCCGCCGTAGGCCATCCCGTAAACTGGAGATCCAGGCATGCGCAAGTACATTCCGCTATTCGCGACCCTCGTCGTTATCGTCGTGAACGCCGCGGCCAATATCGTGCCCATCAATGGCGTCCGAACCGGGGAGTTGAGCGCTCTGTACCCAACAGGCTTTACGCCTGCCGGCTGGGTTTTCGCGATCTGGAGCGTGATTTACGCCGGACTGCTGGCGTTCTCCGTCTATGCGATGCGGGTAGCTCCGGATGAAGCTCCCCGAGTGTCGCGCGTCGTGACACCGTATCTGCTGAGCTGCGCTGCCAATGCGCTGTGGATCTTCATGTGGCACTACGAGGTTATCCTCGGCAGTCTGGCCTGCATGCTGGTCATCCTCGGCAGCTTGATTGCGGTGTATGCGCGCCTGTATGCCAGCCCACCCACCTCTCTCGCGCAGCGTATCTGCGTCGATATGCCCTTCAGTCTCTACCTGGGCTGGATCACGACTGCGACACTTGCCAACCTCGCGGCATGGTTTTTCGACATCCACGTGTATCCATTCGACCTGGCCCGGGATGAATGGGCAATTATCACGGTGGTCACCGCGACGGCAATTTATACGGCGGTGGGTGTGCGCACGCGCGACGCCATCTACACCGCGGTGTTCGCCTGGGCATCCCTTGGCATCGTCTTGCAGACCCTTGAAACGGTTCGCTCCGTGCGGCTTGCTGCCGCGGCCGGTTGTGTCGTCGCGGGCGTTGTCACCGCGGTGGCGCTGGTCCAGGGCAGAAAATACCGTCGCCCTGGCAGCCCGGCATCGGCTCCCGTCCATTGAGGATTGCGTCGGACGAATAAACGGTTCAGAGATTCAACCTTGCACCGGCGGCCTCCTGATTGGAATCATTCTTATCCGGCCGCCTGCCCATCGTCATCGGCGCGTCGGGAGCCATCGGTGGCGCGCTCCAGCGGGCGCTCGAGCGCGGCTTCCTCGACTATCGCGGAAACACGGGGCCCTGGTGACGTGCGCAGCGCGCCTACCCTGACGTCCCGCGTGCACTTCTACCGGCCCTCGCTCACCCCCGGAGATTGCCGCTGCATCCGCCCCGCCCTTCCGGGCGAAACTACCCCGTGAGTGACCACAGGCATCCCCAGCAGAACCAGTCAGGCGGCAGATTTTTGGTAGGGGTAGGTATTGCCCTACTCGTGCCCAGCCTGCTGTGGCTGATTGGTGCCGTAATCGGTTTCGTGCCCGCCGGCCTGGATGTGCTTGCCGGACATCCGGGGTTGCGGGGAATTGGCAGCCTCGCGGTGGCGGGCTGTCTGCTCGCCGCCATCGGCGCCTTGGAGCGCTAGTTACTAATGGAGAAAGACCATGATCAAGCAATCCGACCTGTTCATCCTGCTGGCCGTTGCCATTTCCTTTGCCTTATCGGGGTACCTCTGGTTCTCCGGACAGCGTGAGGAGGGGTTGTTCACGGCCCTTTGGGTTCCCTCGATTCTCTGCTTCGGGATCTACTTCAAGCTGATGGCCCTGGGGGCCGCACGGCGATGAACACCAATACAATTCTCTTTTTTGCCATCGGGGTCTTCGCACTGATGGTCATCGGGATCGTCCTGACGGGACTTGAGTTCAGGCGGATGGAAAAGGCAGACCGGCAACGAAAGGAATGAATGGGACAGATGATGCTCGAAGCCAGGCAGCTGCACCGCTCAGTCGCGCCCCCGCGCTTAGTGCGAGCTCGCTCTTCGAATCCGTGTCGCACGCTCCTGAGATGTCCCGGATGTCGAGGTTCGAGCCCC
>JBDSWH010000303.1:0-2996 GCA_039926785.1 Gammaproteobacteria bacterium | reverse complement strand
GCGTTGAAATGCACCTGCTGCATGCGCATGAAGATCGCCTGGATATTGCCAGGCGGGATCCGGTGGAACGCCTTCGTCTGGAGCAGCGTCGTCATCCAGTCATCAGAGTTGCCCCGGTCGTCGCTGCGCAGTTCGTTGACCTCGTAGCTGCCGGTCTGGTCCCAGGTCAGCATGACGTCAAGCAGTTCGGTGTCGACCGAGATGTACTCGACGCGATCCACGGCACGGACCGTGTACCGGCGGGGGAGGACGGGCGTAATGGGATTGCGCGCCTCGTCAGTACCTGCCCGCAACAGCCGTACGTTGCCGTTCCGGTCCGCCAGTTCCAGGGTGCCCGTGACCAGGTAATAGGTGCGCTTGTCCGTGTCACCTTCCCGAAGCAGCGGTTTGCTGCTGTCGAGGGTCCGGACTTCCATCTTCTTGGCCAGGGCGGCCGCGTTCTCCCGCTTGAGACCATCAAGCGGAGAGAAGCGCCTCAGCAAGTCCGGGGTTACAGTTGAGTCAGCCATCAGAGATGCATTGTAACCGTAAGATTTTCAAGTGTGAAAGCGGTCAGCGCCACAATCTGTGACGTCAGTTCTGTGACGTCAATGCCGGAGCAGGTTCCAGCCAGGAGACGGATTGAATCGGGGGCCATGTCGCTGGGCGAGTTCGCGGAGGCGGGCCTCGACCTGATCAATCCCGAGAACCTGCGCATAGTGCAATGGCCCGCCACGAAAGGGTGCGAATCCCGTGCCGAAGATCACGCCCGCATCCACCAAGTCGGCGTCCGTGACGATGTGTTCGTGGAGGCAGGCGGCCGCTTCGTTGAGCATGGAGTAAATGAGACGATCCTGAACGGCGGGGCTGGATGAGCCCCATTCCAGGGTAGGCCTGACCGGCTTGCCGTCGCGGTAGGTGTAGAAGCCACGGCCGCTCTTTAGCCCCAGGTTGCCCTGCTTCACCAATTCCTCCAGCTCGGGGGCGGGACTACGAGCCAGCACCGGGGCAAGAATTCTGGCCACGTGATCGGCCACGTCGAGACCCACGGAGTCGGCGAGTTCAACGGGTCCCATCGGCATACCGAAATCCGTCGCAGCCTGGTCGATTTCTGCCAAAGGGACGCCTTCCCGGACCATCTCCATGGCCTCGCCCATGTACGGCGCGAGAATCCGGTTCACAAGAAAACCCGGGCTGCTCCGGCAGGGCACCGGAAGCTTGCCGATCTGGCGCGCGAACGCGTTGCCCGTCGCCAGGGCGTCGGGTGCACTGGCTGGGGCGCCGATGATTTCGACCAGGGGCAGCTTGGCCACGGGATTGAAGAAGTGCATGCCAATCAGTCGGCCGGGCTCCCGGAGACAACCGGCCAGCTCCTCCAGCGGGATGCTCGACGTGTTGGTCGCCAGGATGACGCCCGGCCGCAACTGGCCTTCGAGGCGCTCATAGACGTCCCGCTTGACCTTCAGGTCCTCAAAGACCGCTTCTATCACCAGATCGGCAGTCGCCGCTCCGGCGCCGCCAGGATCAGCCCGCAGGCGCGCCGTGGCGGCATCAATCGCTTCGGTGCGCTTGAGCTTGCGGTTGAACAGTTTGGCGGCGCGCGCCAGGGCGGGTTCGATAAAACGGAGTTCCCGGTCCTGAAGGGTGACCTCTAGTCCCCGCAAAGCGCACCAGGCGGCAATGTCGCCGCCCATGACCCCGGCGCCAATCACGTGGACGCGTTTGATGGTGCTCTTTGCCACGGCAAGCTTCTTGAGCCGCTCCTGAAGGAAGAAGACGCGCACGAGGTTCCGGGAGGCCGGCGTCATGACGAGGCGGCCAAACGACCGAGCTTCGGCCTCGTAGGAGGCGACCGACGGTGCAGCCCCGAATTCTTCCCACAAGTCGATGATTGCTCCCGGCGCGGGATAGTGCTCCGGGCGTGCCTTGGCAGCAACCTTGTTGCGCAGGTTGCGGGCGAGCATTGGCCGGACCGGCCCGAGGGCCAACAGCCGGTCCAGGAACGCCACCGGGCGGCGGGGGGCGGTCCTGCCGAGCTGCTTCACGGCCGCGACCCGCCAGTCGCCAGCGCTGACGACAGCGTCAACCAGACCACTCCGCAGGGCCTCGCCGGGACGGACCGAGCGGCCGGTGAGGATCAGGTCCATCGCCCGCCGGACGCCGATAAGCTGGGGCAACCGAACCGTTCCACCAAAGCCGGGATGCACGCCCAGCTGGACCTCCGGCAGCCCAAACACGGGATCCTCGCCCGCCATGGCAATCCGGAAGGTACAGGCGAGCGCCAGCTCCAGGCCTCCGCCCAGGGCAAAGCCGTTCAACACCGCGACGGACGGAAATGGGAGGCGCTGCAGGAGATCAAGGACCATCTGCCCCTGGCGGGTCAGCGCAAAGGCGCGCTCCTCGGAATCCAGCGACGGGAACTCGTTGATGTCCGCTCCGGCGATGAAGCCCGACTCCTTGCCGGAAAACACGACCATGCCTCGCAATCGACGGCGCCCCAGGTCCTCGAGCACCGTATGGAGCTCGGTCATGGTTTCCGTGGACAGCGTATTTGCGCCGCCACCCTGGCGGTCAAAGCAGAGCCAGCCAACGTCATCCGCATCGCATTCGAGCCGCCAGTGTCGGAGAGGGGTCATGGCACTACCTCAGCTCAAAATCGCACAGGAGGGGCAGGTGGTCCGAGTGCAGCACGTTTGGCACCGCAAATGAAGTGATTTCAATGCCCGCACCGTAGAGGATGAAGTCCAGTTCCATCCGCGGCACCTTGCTGGGATAGGACGGCAGGCCGGCAACGTTGGCACTGCGCAGTCCGGCCGCCTTCATGAACAGGAACATCTCGCTTTCGCCCCAGAACGTATTGAAGTCCCCGGCGAGGATCACCGGTTTTGGTGCGCGGGAAATCAGTTCGTACAGATGGCGGAGCTGGAATTGCCGGTGCCTGTATTTCAGCGAGAGGTGGACGAGGAAGATGATCACCCCGTCCAGCTCGAGCTCGATGATCAGCCGCTTGATGCCGG
>JBDSWH010000302.1:0-5272 GCA_039926785.1 Gammaproteobacteria bacterium | reverse complement strand
GCTCATACTCAACTGGATCGGACGACGCGTTGCTGGGCGCCAGGCGGTGACTCCTTTATCGTCACCTCCAGCTGTGGAAACGGAATGGTGATGCCCTCCCGGCTAAACGCCCGATAGACCTCGCAGTTGAGCTCGTGCAGGATCGCGCCTCGCTGGGCCGGCTGACCAATCCAGCAGAGCAGTTCGAGGTCCAGGCTCGAGGGGCCGAACTGTCGAAACCGCACTCTTGGCTCTGGACTTCGGCACACATCACCATGACCGAGCGCGATATTCAGCAGGCACGCGATAACGGCGTCGAGATCGGAGCCATAGGCAACGCCGATTGGCACACGAACCCGGTATTTAGTATTCGGCCCGCCGGATTCGTTGACGATCTTGGCCTTCCCAATGATTCCATTGGGAATACTGACCTCGACATCGTCACGGGTCAGGAGCCGCGTGCTACGCATCCCGATGCCCGTCACCTCGCCTCGCTCACCGGAATCGAGCACGATGTAGTCACCAACCCGATAGGGCTTGTCGGTAACGATCGCGATTCCGGCGAGGAGATTGCCCAATGTGTCCTGGGCAGCGAAAGAGAATGCCAGCCCTACGATGCCGGCTGACGCGACAAGAGCCGTAACGTTGACGTCCCAGATCTCAAGAATGGCATAGGCACCCACCAGGACGACCAGCGCCTTCAGGGCATTGCGAACGAGGGGTGCCGTACTGGGCTGGGCGAGGGCGGTCTGCGGGTTTCGCCCAGCCAGCATCGCGCTGACAAGCCCGACAGCTCGCCACGCGAAACGTATCCATACGGACGCCAGCAATGTGCCGACAAGCGCCAACCCGATAGCTTTAACGCGAGGAGAGGCAGGGACCAGCGCCATTGAGATCATCCCGCCAAGCAACACTACGGAGATGAACGCGAGTCGGCCCACCGTCCGCAGCAGCCGGCGCTCGGACTCTCCCCAGCCTCCAACCGCTCGACCTACGAGCCGGCGGAAGATCCGGCTGGCCAACGTCGCGAGCAGCGCGAACGCCAGCAGCGCCGCAACGGCCTGTAGATAGGGGTTTGGTGCCATTGGCGAAATCCAGTCGCGGGCCAGTCGAACCAGATCATTCATGATGGCGAATCTCCATGCTTAACACGGCCAGCCAGTGGCACAATGGCACCATTCGATGTCAACGACATACAAGCCTCGCAAGATACTGGAAGGTTTGCGCCTCAGGCGAGGTCAGGCGCGTGGGCGCATCCTCTTCACCAGGTCGCCCCTGTCCGTGGAGGCGACGCTGCTGCTTCGGGCACTCGTGATCGCGGGGCTGTTTGCCGCGGTACTGGGTGTGTTGTGGTGGGACCACGAAGGACTGACGGACCACCATGATGGCGTGGTGTCGTTCACAGACGTCCTGTACTTCACGATGGTGACCATTACCACCGTAGGCTACGGCGACATTGTCCCGGTAACGGATCGCGCCCGGCTCATCGATGCCTTTTTCGTCAGCCCGGTACGAATTTTCGTCTGGTTCATGTTCATTGGGACTGCGTACCAGTTTCTTGTCAAGCAGGCCATCGAGGACTTTCGCATGACGCGCCTCCAGAAGCACCTGACGGACCACGTCATATTGCTCGGCTATGGTGGCAGCGGTTCAACCGCCGCGGCAGAGTTGGTGGCCCAAGGCACACCGGCAGACCAGATCGTCGTTATCGACAGTGACGAACAACGCGTGCGCGAAGCGGCCGCGTTGGGTTTCATCGGACTTAGCGGCGATGCGACCCAGGAGGAATTGCTGGGAGTCGCCGCGGCCGGACGGGCCCGCGCGGCCATTGTCGCAATGGGCCGTGACGACACGAATGTCCTCGCCGTGCTGACGTTACGAAGCATCAGCCGGAGAATCCGCATTATTTGCGCTGGTAGTGCTCTGGAGAACAAGAAGCTGCTGGCTGCCGGTGGCGCCAACATCATCGTTTCGCCCTATCAGGTTGGGGGCTTCCTGCTCGCCGACGCCGTGGCGAACGAGGACAGCGTCGAAATACTGACCGACCTGCTGTCCTGCCGCGGCCAGCTTGCCATGAACACCCTCGCGGCCGGGGCCGATGAAATCGGCCGCCCTGCCCGACAACTCGCCGACAAGCTGGTGGTCGCGATTCAGCGGTCTGGTCGGCGCATCCCCTTCTGGGAGCAACCGGACCTCGTGATCCAGCCCGGCGACTTGCTGGTTGCGATTATCCACAACAGTGATTCCGGAAGGCGCTAGCGAGTGATTACTCCTTGCGGGCGTTCGGCGACAGCAGATCGTCCTCGCCCGTAGCTCGCCTGTCGGCAGCTATCTGATCGCCGAGGTCATCCTGGATCGCGATACCGAGGGCCTCGGCGGGCTCGTCGGCGACATCCTTTAACTTGCGGGCAGACCGCATCGACAGTCTGCCTGCTCCGGGCGCGTCCGGCCTGGCATCCGCTTTCCTGTCAGCAAGTCCAGCCTCCGCGTTGGTCGCGGCTGCCGGGATAATCGACTGCATGCGAATATTATAGATAGGCTCCGGCATAACGATGCCCGCATCGTCGTAGCTTCGTTTCACCAGGCGTATGGCCTCACTGCGCACCCGGAGAAAGTCCGCTTTTGACTGGTCAACCCAGCCGAACACCCGCAATATCACGTTCGAATCGCCGAGCGTTTCTACCGTGCAATACGGCGCCGGCTCGTTCAGGACCCCATCCATATTCTTCAGCGTCCGCGCCGCAAGGCCCTGCGCGTCGGCGAGATTCTGCTCGGTATCCACGCCGACATCGAACGCGAAGCGGCGCTTCGGATTCCGGGTGTAATTCAGGATTACGGCCTTGTAGACCTTGGCATTGGGGATCCGCGTGTGGTTCCCGTCGAGCGTCATGAGAATGGTTGCCCGTGGCGTCAGCCTTACAACGCGCCCTTCATTATTCTCAATAACTACATGGTCATTGTGCGCGAACGGTTGCCTCAAACTCAGCAGCAGGCTTGCGATGTAATTCTCGACGGTATCGCGCAGTGCGAACCCAAGTGCCAGCCCCACGACGCCAGCCGCGCCCAGCAGGGTGGTCAGCAGCCGGGATGCATCAAGGATCTCGAGCGCGAGGACGACACCAAGCGCTGTGATCAATACGCGCACGATCTGGCGCAGCAGGTCCCGAAGGAACGAATTGTGGCGTATTACGCGCTCAAACTGTTTGCTGCAGGAAATGAGCCGCGCCACCCACCAGAATCCCAGCAGCACGACCAGCGCAACGCCCAGCAGCGGCAAGAGCGCCACGAGTCCCATGGCCTGCGCCCATAAGCGATTGAGCGTGGGCAGCAGCCGCGTCCGCAGATCGGCCGATTCGCTAATCCCGTCTCGAACGTCGACTACCGTCTCGACACGTCGGGCCAGCGCGATTGCGCGCTTGTGCGCCTCGCGCGATGCCACTACTCCGGTGAGGGTGACCACACCGCCATGTACCTCAGCTTGCACCTCGTCGAGACCGCCGGCTGCTGCATACAGCTGCTCAAGCCGTCCAGCGATCTTCCGGTCATCGCCCGCATCCGCCTGGACGGCAATGGGAGCGCCGGGTGCGAGGTCCGCGGGCGTGTCGGGCAGCACGCTCACGCTCGGGCTGGCCTGCCCTTCTGGAACTGGGGAGAATGCCAGCAAGGCGCCAAGCGCGCCGACCAGCAATGCCGTCGTGGTGCGCGCTCGCGCAACCGCGCTCGGCTCGTCAGCCGAGACGCTTGGAGTGATAGCCAAGGCTTCGAAGGCGCGGCCGCAGGCCTCCTCGACGGCGCGTCGGTCATCCGGTTCAGGCAGATCGGCCGCTGCGCGCTGCAAACGAGTCGCTTGCTCTACCAGTGGCTCGCGCTGCGCGTCGGAGCGTGTGAGGGGAGCCAGCTGGCCGATGAGATCTGCCATGCGCAACGACACCTGCCGGCAACCCCGGCTATAGTTACGAATGGGATCAAAGACCGCCGCCACGAATCGCGCGAAGTCTGCGCCGCAGGCCATCAGACGGACCGCGCCCTGTTCGCCACGGTGAATTGGGACGGGAATCTCACGCTGAAGCAGATCGCCGAGCGCGCTGCCCAGTTGATCAATACAGGTCTCGGCCGTACTCGGGTCGTTGATCCCGGGCGACAAGGCCCGCTGCGCGATTTCCACGATCTGGTTCACGAGGTACAACGGATCTTGCATCGGGGTACGGATGGAGCCACAGGAAATGGCGCCCCGAATTGCGTCAATAACTTCCGGGATATTCCGGTGGGACGGCCCGATTCGCGCGATTTCAGTGCCTGCGATCACATACGCGCCCGGCTCCCGCGCGAGGATAATCAGCGCGTCGATCCTCTCGGCCAGTTCCACGATGGCGCGGTCATTGACGTACTGGATATAGCCTGAGGTTTCGGCCGTCACGGACGACCAGGTCGTGGGCAGGACCGCAGGCGAAGCCAAGCGGCTGTCGGCGCCAGTCCGGTCGCCGGGCGGGACTTTTCGTGGATACAGCCTCGCCAGAGCCTCAGCCAGCTCTTCACCAACCACCCTTATGACAGTCGACGCCTGGATTGAATAGGCAACGTGGTGAATAAAGTAGATCAGCACCGCAAGGCACGTGAGGGCGAGCACCATTGCCAACGATACCGATGCCCGCGGGACGAAGGGCTCCTTGCCGCTGGCATCAAGCACGCCCAGCACGCTGACGCAAAACGCGAACGTCGCAATAAACATGCCCAGAGAAACCTGGGTGCCACGATCGCGCATGAAAGTGCGCAGCAGTCGCGGGCCCAACTGACCCGCGGCGAGTGACAGGGCCACGATTGTGATCGAGAACACGGTCGCAGCAATCGAGATCATCGCGGCGGCGACGGTCGCCAGCAGAGATCTTGCATCCGCGATACCCGAGCCGAATAGCCAGGTGAGGTCCCGCTCCTCGAGCCACCGCGTGTGATCGAGTCCGATGGTGCCCTGGGCCAGCATTATGGCCATCGCCGACAGCACCACCGGCCAGAACCACAGGCTGGAGCGCACTACTTCGACCGTGGTCATCAACCTGCCGAACAACGGATGGCTCTCCTATCTAGTCCAAGGGTACGTCCGTCCGGCTCAACTTGCTGAATCATCCGGCGGGCTCACGCGCCGCCGCCGGGAGATAACCTTGCGGCGCGCACGACGCCGCATTCGCACCAGTTTCTCACAGGCCTCGTCCATCGCGTTGCGGGCCGTATCCGCTTCGGTCGCTACCCTGTAGTGGCCGCTCCTGCCGTGAAGGTGACACCGTACCTGCCAGCGCCC
>JBDSWH010000301.1:0-5188 GCA_039926785.1 Gammaproteobacteria bacterium | reverse complement strand
GAGTAGACCTTTATCTGTCCGGCTCGAATCTGACCATGGAGATCAAGCGCGCGCTGTCGGAAAGCACCACCTCCAGCAGCTACCAGCGGATGACCTTCACGTTCGCCCCGGTCCCCGTGCCGGCCGCCGTCTGGCTGTTCGGTTCCGCCCTCGGCCTGATGGGCGTTGCCCGTCGCCGGGCCGCCTGAACTCCCGCACTGGCAAGAGGTAACGCACCATGCGCATTCAATCACTGATCGGCGTCGCGGCACTCTGTGTCGCCTCCGCCTCGGCCGACGCCGCCCTGCTCGGCCGGGACCTCAACGGCAGCCCGGGCAGCTTCGAGGCCTACTACGACACCACGCTCAACGTGAGCTGGCTCGCCAACGCCAACCTGGCCATCACCAACACCTTCGGGGTAGGTGGCATCAGCGGCACGGGGCGGATGACCTGGGACACGGCCAACGCGTGGATCGCCGCCATGAACTCGGCCAACTACCTGGGGGTCAACAGCTGGCGCCTGCCGAAGATGGTCGACATCGGCGGCAACGGCTGCACCGTCAACTCGTTCGTCAGCTACAACGGCGGTGACTGCGGCTACAACGTGGTCAGCACCGGGGCCCAGGCTTCCGAGATGGCTTCGCTCTACTACGACACCCTCGGCAACCTGGCGTTCTACAACACCAGCGGCGTCCCGAACTTTGCGTCGCCCAGCATCCAGAACACGGGGCCCTTCCAGAACCTCGGGAACACCCTGTACTGGTACGACCTCGAGACGAGCACCTCCAGCTCGGGCTTCGACTTCGGCGAGCCGCTGAATGCCTGGTACTTCGGCATGCCGTCCGGGGGCCAGCGGCCCCAGGACAAGACGGACAATTCGCTGACCACCTGGGCCGTCGTCAATGGTGACATCGCCGTGGTGCCGGTGCCTGCCGCCGTCTGGCTGTTCGGTTCCGCCATGGGTGTGTTGGGCTTCGCCCGCCGAAGAACGGTTTAGGCGATCGCCATCACGACCGGAAACCCCCGCCCGCGTGCGGGGGTTTTCTTTATTGGGGCTTTAAGGCCGTCAGGGCATCGCGACAGGCGTGCCATCCCTGGCCGGGAAATCAGCCATCGCCGTCGCCACCACGCGCGCCACAGCGGCGGCGTCGAGGCTCTTCTGCTCCACCCGTCCCGCGACAGCGCCGTACCAGATCTCCTGGTTCTTGCCGGCGTCCAGCACATGAATCACCAGCCTGCCCTCCTGGTAGCTCTGCACGCTCGAGCTGCCCATACTCACGGAGCCGCCCCCGTTGCCGCCATAACTGCCCATGCCGATGCCGATGCGGACCGGGTTCGACCGGATCTTGTCCGCGGCCGCCGTCTCGTAGTCGACGAGGAGTGCGGGATTCTCCTTCACCTCCTCGTATCCCCGCCGGGTCATCTCGGCCCGGATGGCGTCCCGGATGTTCACGTCGAGGATGCGCAGTGGCGCATCAACGGTGGCGTTCTCGGCGGGGGAACTCCAGCCGTATGTGCTGTAGGCAGAAAAGTTGACGCCCGGCACGGTCCGGGATTCCTGGCGGGGGGGCGCCGTGGTGGCGCAGGCCGCGAGGACGACCACGATGGCTGGCAGGAGACGGTGCTTGCGGCGCATGGGTGGCCCTCCCGGCTGGAACCTCATGCTAGCTCAACCGCCGGCGGGGACGGAGCCCAGTCGCTTGCCGATCACACCCACCACGAGTGCGGTGCCGAGCATCACCACAGCGCCGCCGCCCAGCATGGCCGGCGTCACCGTCTCACCCAGGACCAGGGCGCCCCACAGGATGCCGAAGATGGGGATCAGGAAGGCAACGGACATCGCCTTGCCGGGACCGACGCGCAGCAGCAGGCGGAAGTAATAGATATTCGGAATGGCGGTGCACACGATTGCGAGCAGGAGCACCGCGGTCCACGCCCGGGCCGACGGCGCCGCAGCCGGCCACTGCAGGACAGCCAGCGGCGCCAGCAGCACGGCGGCGACCCCAAAGCTGCCGATGGTCGTAACCCAGGGATTGCAACCGGCCAGGTGCTTCTTCACAAAGCTGGCCGAGATCCCGTAGAGGCAGGCCGCGCACAGTGAGCCCGCGATGGCGAGGAACGTACCCGGTCGTGTTTCCGGCAGGCCGCCGACAAGCACTATGACGCCGCCGAAGCCCACGAGGAGGCCCAGGAATCCGCCGATGGTTATGCGGTCACGCAGCCAGATCCCGGCGACCAGCGCCGCGAACAGGGGCGCCGTGGCGTTGATGATCGAGGCAAAACCCGCCGTGACGAACAGCGTGGAATAGGCGAAGAGTGGAAACGGGATCGCGGCGTTGGTGACCCCGAGCACGACCAGCTTGCCGAAGTTCTGCGTGAACTGCGCCCGCCAGTCGGGCCGCGCCGCCACGACCGGCAGCAGGAAGAGCGCCGAAACAGCCACGCGGATGGCAATGAGGGGAATCGGACCGAATTCGGGCGTGGCGATCCGCAGGAACAGGAACGAACCGCCCCAGACGGCGGCCATTGCGAGGATCTGCAGTAGGTCGGACGGGGACATCAGCGTGGCGGGTAGAGTACGGTGAAGCGCTGAAACACGATCGGCATGTCGTCGGCGAAGGCCTCACCCCGGGCCGCAAGCACCGGCTCCCAGTAATCCCGGTGCAGCTTGCGCCAGGCCGCCACGCTGCGCAGTGCCGCGGTCTCCACCTCGACGTGCTCGGGACCGACCGCAACGAACGGCAACACGGTGCACTCGTCGTAGCGGATCAGGCACCGGGGCTCGTCGCTGTAGTCCATCAGGACCGCATGCTCGCCAACCCGGGGCAGCCGGCCGCCCGGAAAGTCTTCCGGTTGGGAAAATACGCCCGTCTTTTCCCGGGCGATGATGAATCGGGTGAGTCGCTCGCAAAGTTCCGGCGTCCGGCCCACACGGCGCGTCGGCAGTTGTCCGGGATCGATGCCGACCGGCAGCACGGTGCGGCATTCGGTGAGAAAGGATTCCGGCAGCGGCACGCGAAACTCCTGCGGATGGGCATGCTAGATTCGATGGATGATGCGGCATCTTATCCGGAGTGCGATTTTGCTGCTGCCGCTGCTGGCCGGCTGCGATCAGGCCCTCATCGTGCCGACGACGTTCCCGGAACCGGTGGTCGAACCCCTGCCGCTGGACGTCGCGCTCTACTTCACGGACGAGTTTGCGAATTACCACTACCGCGAAGACGTCGCCGGGGATTCGAAGTGGGACATCGAGCTGGGCAAAGCCAATGTGGCCCTCTTCGAGAGCGTCTCCCGCCGCCTGTTTCGCAGCGCAACGCGCGTGTCGGCACGCCCGACAGGGTCTGGTGCGGCCGCTTTCAACGTGATCATCGAGCCCACCATCGCCGCCTTCGAGTTCTCCCTGCCCAGTCAGTCGGCGACGGACCAGTACTCCGTCTGGATACGCTACACTGTCAAAGCGTACCGGCCCGATGGCGAAGAGCTGAAGTCCTGGAATATCAGCGCCTACGGCGAGAGCGATGCCACCCTGCTGCGGCCCGCCCGCTCGATGGAACACGCCACGATCCTGGCACTCCGGGACGCGGCCGCCACGCTGACCGTCAACTTCGCCGACGAGGCACGGGCCCGCGGTGTCATGCCGATGGAGAAAGCCGATGCCGCCTCTCCCCCAGCGCCGCCCTCAACACCAGTCAATTAAAGGGCGCCAGACGTTCCCCACGACTATGGCTGGCGCGCGACGGAATGCCGGCCTCCTCCTGGCGCTGCTCAGCACAGCGGGCTGCGTGACGTCCCGCGTCGAGG
The DNA here is from genome assembly GCA_039926785.1 of Gammaproteobacteria bacterium. Lineage (GTDB taxonomy): Bacteria > Pseudomonadota > Gammaproteobacteria > Steroidobacterales > SHZI01. The sequence continues at coordinate 1,408 of JBDSWH010000301.1, read as the reverse complement.
AGTCGAAGAACACGTCCACCGGCATCGCCGAGGGCGAATCGGTCGTGATCCTCGCAACGAGTTATCACCAGGGGAACAAGACCGAGTCGGGATTCCTTGAATGTGTCAGCGCCGAACTCGACAACGGACGACGGGCGCTGCACGTCTATCCCAGTGAGAAGTTTCGCGACGAGCTCTTCCCCTGGTTCGAGCCCAGGACCATGCCTCAGGACATCGGGGCCCTGCCGGAACTGCTGGCCCGGCCCGGCGTCGCCGAGCGGATCACGGCGCGTGGCGTTCGCTATCTCGTGTGGGTCAAGGGCAGCACGGAACGAACGTCCGGCGGCGGCGGGATGAGCTGTGCGGCCAGCACAGTGGGCGGCGGTTGCTTTGGCCTCGTCTGGTGGGAGAGCGACGGCTCCTACGAGGCGACGGTCTGGGATCTCAAGAAGGGTGAGCACGCGGGAAATGTGAGCACCGACGTCCACGGCACCTCCATGGTGCCCGCCGTCATCCTGCCACTGCCGTTCATCGCCCGTACGCAGACGGCGGCCTGCAATGGGCTGGTGCGCGAGCTGCGCCAGTTCATCGTGCAGGAGGGTCCGTCCTGAGGTCGCCCAAGGCCAGTTCATTCAGGGCCGCTCCGGCCACCGTGCTGCTGGTTGCCGCCGGGCTGTTTACCCATCAATCCTGTTCGGCGGCGGACGCACTGGCACGCTTCGAACTTGATCTCGCCGCCGGCGCATCCGTCACGCCGGCGCGCATCGTGATCCGGCAGGGCGCCGGGGCCCTGCGGGAAATCGTGCTGGATGCAGACCGCGTCCTGGACGCCAGCGGCGACGGCAAGATCACCACCGTTGCAGACGAAGTGCGCTGGCGACCGCCCGCGACGGGCGGCACGCTGCGGTACCAGGTGGCCCTGAGCCACCGTCGCAATGGCACCCATGCCGCGGGCAATGACGCGCTGGTCGCTGAGCACTACGCACTGTTTCGCGGCGAAGATGCCTTTCCGGTGCGCGCCTGGCGGCGCGCCAGGGGCAGCACGCTGGAAGGCGAGTTGGCCATCCGCGTGCCTCGGCAGTGGTCACTGGTCACTCCGTACCTGCCGAACGCCCTGGGCCCGCTACCCATCAGCAATCCCGGCGAGCGGCTTCCCCGGCCCATCGGCTGGATCGCTGCGGGCGATCTCGGCACCCGGCGGGACGTCATTGCCGGCATCGAGATTACGGTGACCGCACCGCGCGGCCTGCGTCTGGAACGCGTTGCCATGCTGGGCCTGCTGCGCTGGACCCTGCCCCGCCTGGTCCCGACGCTCACAGAGACCATCGGATCCGGGGTTTCAGCACGGCCGCGTTACGTCAGCATCGTCTCGGCCGGCGATCCGATGTGGCTCGGCGCGCTGTCCGCGCCCAATTCGCTGTTTGTTCAC
>JBDSWH010000300.1:0-14599 GCA_039926785.1 Gammaproteobacteria bacterium | reverse complement strand
TACATAGAGACTACCAGCTTGGGTTGCACGTCAAAAGACGCAGTCGGACAAGTTTTCTTTTTATGTCAGCTAGTTGCTTGGGCTAATCGCACGGCATCGCACGTCACCGCACATTATTCGACATTCTGGACCTGCTCACGGATCTGCTCGACCAGCACCTTGATATCGACCGCGTGGCGAGTGGTCTCCGCGTCGGCGGACTTGGAGGCCAGCGTGTTGGCCTCCCGGTTCAGTTCCTGGACCAGAAAATCCAGGCGGCGCCCGACGGGCGCGTCGGAGCGGACGTTGTCGCGAAACTCGGCCAGGTGGGCAGTGAGCCGGTCCAGCTCCTCGCTCACGTCGAGCTTCTGGGCCAGCAGCACGATCTCCTGCTCGAGGCGGTCGGGATCAACAGGTGTGGCGAGCGCGGCCACCCGCTCAGCCAGCCGTTCGCGGATGCGGGCGAGCACGGCGGGCAGTCGCGCGACCACGTCGGCCACGTGGGCTTCAATCTCGGCGAGCCGTCGTTCCAGCATTTCGCCGATCCGCGCACCCTCGCGGGCCCGCGCCGCATTCAGGTCGGCGATCACTTCGGCGAACGATTGCGTGACCACGGGTAGCAGCGCTGCCGGGTCCAGTTGCTCTTCCTGCTCCAGCACGCCGGGCCAGCGCAGCAGGTCTAGTGGGCTGACCGCGGCCGAGTTGCGCAATTCGTCCGCGATCGCCTTCATGTGCCCGGCCAGCTGCCGGACCAATGGCAGGTTCAGCTGCCCGACCAGTGAGCGGGCGTCGCCGGTGCGCAGGGAGAGGGACGCCTCGACGCGGCCGCGACCCAGCTGGCCGGTGGCAAGCTGGCGCAGGTCCGTTTCCAGCGCCCGGCAGAAGTCCGGCAGCTTCAGCTGGATTTCCAGGTAGCGATGGTTGATGGAGCGCACTTCCCACAGAAGCTGTCCCTGGGGTGTCGCGGTCTCGCCCCGTGCGAAGCCGGTCATGCTCCGGATCACGCGACGGCCCTCACGTTTACGGCAAAATTTGTGTGCATCGGGTTTGGGTGGCGCTTAGACTGCCGCGAAGTATCACCGGGAGTCACCTTGCGCGTCGAGTACGCAGACCTGAGCCTGATTGGCGACCGCGAGGAGAATCAGGACCGAGTCCAGGTGATTGGTGCCGAGCGCGCCGTGCTTCTCATCGCCGTGGATGGCATGGGGGGCCACGCGGATGGCGCCAAGGCGGCCCAGCTGGCCACCGAAACCATCCGGGATGCCTTCGGTCGCGTCACCCATCCCGTCTTCGATCCGATCGGCTTTTTGCACCTGGCCATCGGCCGTGCCCACGTGAATCTCGTGACCCTCGGGGCCCGTCTATCGCTGGAAGCCAGGCCCCGGGCGACTTGCGCCCTGTGCCTCGTACAGGATGACGCGGCGTATTTTGCCCACGTGGGGGACAGCCGCATCTACCACCTGCGCCAGGGCCTGGTCCGGGAGCGCACCCGGGACCACAGCCACGTGGAGCTGCTCCTGCAGGAGGGCGTGATCACGGAAGAAGAGATCGCGGCCCACCCCATGCGGAACTTCGTCGAATGCTGCCTTGGCGGCGACGCCTGGCTGCCCGGCATGACGATTACGCGGCAGAAGCGCCTGGAGCCGGGCGATGTGCTCATGGTGTGCACCGATGGCCTGTGGTCGGGCCTGGGTGACGACCGGATTGGCGCCTTGTCGGCGGACACCGGGCCGCTCGCGGGGGGGCTCCGGCGCCTGGGTGAGCAGTCCGTCCGGGCCTGTGGCCCCTACAGCGACAACACGTCCGCGGCCGCGCTCCGTTACGTGGGGCCGGGGGACCGCGTGGAGAAATCTCGCAGCCGGACCAAAGACCCGGCCCAAACTTCGCCCCAGGCCGCCACCCAAACTCCTGCGCAGGCCACCGCCAAGGGCCAGGCAAAGGCCGCGACCCCATGAGCGGCGGTGCCGCCGGCGGCCGCCCCAGCGGCCGTGGTCCCGCCGAACTGCGCAAGGTGTCCTTCGAGACCGCCTTTACGCGGCACGCGGAGGGTTCGGTGCTGGCCAGCTTCGGCGAAACCCGGGTGCTCTGTACCGCCAGCGTCGAGACCGGCGTCCCCTCGTTCCTGCGCAATTCCGGCCGGGGTTGGATTACCGCCGAATATGGCATGTTGCCCCGCGCCACCCACACGCGGACGCGGCGCGAGTCGGCGCAAGGCAAACAGACGGGCCGAACCCTGGAGATCCAGCGCCTGATCGGCCGGTCCTTGCGGGCCGCGGCGAATCTTGAGGCGCTCGGGGAGCGCACCATCACGCTCGACTGCGATGTACTGCAGGCGGACGGTGGCACGCGCACGGCGGCAATTTCTGGCAGCTACGTGGCGTTGATGCTGGCGGTGCAGGCCCTGGTGGCCAATCGCAGCATTGCGTCCAATCCGTTGCACGGCCAGGTGGCCGCCGTGTCGGTGGGTATCTACCGGGGCCAGCCCGTACTGGACCTGGACTACGCCGAGGATTCCGCCGCCGAGACTGACATGAACGTCGTCATGAACGAGGCCGGCCAGTTCATCGAAGTCCAAGGCACTGCGGAAGGCCACGCGTTTCGTCGCGAGGAACTCGACCAGCTCCTCGACCTCGCGGCCAGCGGGGTGCGCGGGATCCTGCAAGCCCAGACTGAAGCCGTTGCCGCCTTTGCCCACCATCGCCGTCCCTGACCTCGTCCTGGCCAGCGGTAACCCGGGCAAAGTCCGGGAGCTCCAGGCGCTACTGGGCCCGGCCTGGCGCGTGCGCGCGCAGGGGGAATTCGGCATCGCGCCGGTCGAGGAGACCGGCGAGACATTTCTGGCCAACGCGCTTCTGAAAGCCCGCCACGCCGCCCTGGTCACCGGACTGCCAGCGCTCGCCGATGATTCCGGCCTGGAAGTCGATGCGCTCGGCGGGCAGCCGGGGGTGTATTCCGCACACTACGCAGGCCCCCGCGCGGACGACGCGGCCAACAATGCCAGGCTGCTCGCCGACCTGGCCGGCGTGCCGGAAGCCCGGCGGACCGCTCGCTACCGCTGCGTCCTGGTCTGGGTGGATGGGCCCGGCGACGACACGCCCCTGAGTGCCGAAGGCGCGTGGGAAGGGCGGATCCTGTCCTCGGCACGGGGTGTGTGCGGGTTTGGCTACGATCCCCTGTTCCTGGATACGGTCACCGGGCTGGCCGCGGCGGAACTGGACGCGGCGGCGAAGAACGCCCGGAGTCACCGCGCCCTGGCCCTGGCTCAATTGCGCGCGCGGCTCGACGCCCGGGCGCGCTCCCGGCCGTAGTTTTATGCACAAGGACCACCGGGATGCTAGATATCAGCAGGATAAGGGGCGCTTATTAAATTGAATTCATGCGTGATACGCATAAATCACTGTTTTAATTGGAAAAAACCTTTTGGCTAAAACTTCACCAATAATACAAAAAAGGGCTATGGGGAGGAATTAAGGCCTCCGGAATCCTGGGAGTCCACAGACTTATCCACAGCTTCTGTGGATAAGTGCCATCCCGCGACGCGGCTTGCGGCACCGCCACCTTCTGGCTATCCTTCCGGCCCCCGACGACCGGCGTTTCCGGAATCAACCCCGGCCGCCGAGACAACCCGCGTTCAAACCCAGCAGACAGACGGTGACCTCGCATGAAAGCCGATATCCATCCCGCCTACGCCGACCTTAAGGTCACCTGCAGCTGCGGCAACGAGTTCGTGACCCGCTCCACGCTGGGCCGCGACCTCCACGTGGAAGTCTGCTCGGCCTGCCACCCGTTCTACACGGGCAAGCAGAAGATGCTCGACACCGCCGGTCGCGTTGACAAGTTCCGCCGCAAGTACAGCCGCCCGGAAGCTACCGCCCCGAACCCGGAAACCGCCGCCCCGAAGTAACGGCCGTCGTCATCCGGAGGCTCGGTGAACTTCCGCTCCGCCTCCCAAACCCATTGTCGTTCGAGCCTGTTTCCGGAAGCGTGACCCGGACGGGTGCGCAGCGTCGGCGCCTTCCCTATAATGTGAAATTCAGTTGGCCCGTACGCAGCCGGATACGATCATGAGCGACGCGAAGAAGGACGAACGCACCTACGCCGTCAGCGACAAGGCCTCCGGGAAGGAGTTCGACCTCAAGTCCCGGGCCGGTACGACGGGTCCCGACGTGGTGGACATCCGCAATCTGTTTACCGGCGAAGGGCTGTTCACGTACGACCCCGGCTACGGGTCTACGGCCAGCTGCGAAAGCAAGATCACCTACATTGACGGCGACGCGGGCGTACTCATGTACCGCGGTTTTCCGGTCGAGCAGCTCGCCGCGAAAAGCTCCTTCATCGAAGTTGCCTGGCTGCTTCTCTACGGCGAATTGCCGACCCAGTCCCAGCTCGTGGAGTTTGATCGCACGATCCGCACCCACACGATGCTGAATGAGACGATCCTGCGGCTCTTCAACGGGTTCCACCACGACGCGCATCCGATGGCGATGGTTGCCGGGGTCGTGGCGTCCATGTCGGCGTTCTACCACGACACCACCGACATCCTGAATCCGCGCCACCGGGACATCTTCGCCCACCGTATCATTGCCAAGCTGCCCACGATTGCGGCGGCGGCTTACAAGCACTCTCTTGGCCAGCCGTTCACGTATCCACGGAACGACCTGAACTACTGTTCCAATCTGCTCCACATGTTTTTCGCGGTGCCAGCGGAGCCCTACCACGTCGATCCGGTCGCCGCGGAAGCGCTGGATCTGCTCTTCATTCTCCACGCGGATCACGAGCAGAATTGCAGCACATCCACGGTGCGCATGGCCGGCAGCTCCGGCACCAATCCCTACTCCGCGATTTCCGCAGGCATCTCCGCACTCTGGGGGCCCGCGCACGGCGGCGCCAACGAAGCAGTGCTGAACATGCTTGAGGAGATCGGCACTTCGGCCAATATCCCGAAGTACATCGCCAAGGCCAAGGACAAGGACGACCCCTTCCGACTCATGGGGTTCGGTCATCGTGTCTACAAGAACTACGACCCGCGGGCGACGATCATCCGCGAGACCTGTCACAAGGTGCTGGCGCGGCTTGGTCGCAACCAGCCGCTGTTCGAGTTGGCCCTGCGGCTGGAGGAGATCGCGCTCAAGGATCCCTACTTCGTCGAGAAGAAGCTGTATCCCAACGTCGACTTCTACTCCGGCATCATTTACCGGGCTCTCGGCATCCCGAAGTCCATGTTCACCGTGATGTTTGCGATCGGCCGGACTGTCGGCTGGGTCGCCCACTGGACCGAAATGATCACGGATCCGGACGGCCGCATCGGCCGTCCCCGCCAACTCTACACGGGACCCACGCTGCGGGACTACGTCGACGTCGCGAAGCGCTAACACTAGCCGAAGCGCTAGTTAGCCCGTTCCCGGCGCCTTCAATATTTCCGCCAGCTCCCTGAGGCTGGCCCGCTGCATCGGGTGCCCGTCTACCGGGCTGAGCGGTGCATGACCCCGCAGCCGCAAGGGAAATATCGTGACTGAGAAATCGCAGTCATGGACCGCAAAGCGGTATCCCGGAAAGGGTTCAACTTCGTCCCGGCGCAAGCGCAGGCGCCTGGCCACGTCCCGGTGGCCGATGCCCAGCGCGTCCAGCGCGGCGCCCACGGACTCGACCGTGTCGCTGAACACGTGCAGGTCCACCGTGGAGTGCGGCGTGGCCGTGCCGCGGAGCACGTCCCCCACCAGCCGGGGGTGAAACGTGGCAAGTTCCCGCATGACCTCGAAGGCCGCCTCACGCAGCCCCGCCAGCAAGGCTGGTTGGGTGTCGCCGTGGAAGATCCGCGTGCGCTCGGCCAGCGCTGCCTCGATCTCCGCGTTGTCGGGCAGTGGCGCATTCCGGCCAAGGCCCAGACGCTCGGCAGCCTTCACTTTTGCAGCCCGAAAATCCGTCAGTCCCTCCTCCTGGATGATGCGCGCGGCCTCGACCGCTACGGCGGTCCGGCGATGATCGGGCCCTTCGGGACGCCGCGGTCCGGACCGTTGCGGGCCGCGGCCGGTCTTCCTGTCAGAAGATCTCATTGCTGTCGGTGGCCGGCGCACCGGAGGGGCCCGGGGTAAAGCCGTCGACGGAATCTGTCCCGAGGTCCGCCAGGTCGGACTCGCGGAAGATTTCGAACGTGGCGTCGGGCGTTCCCGCGAGAGCCAGCAGGCCGGTGGACGCCGAGATGCGCGCCGTCACGATACCGGCGGGCCTCGGCAGCGACGCATCCGGAACACCGGCGAGAGCGTCCGCCATGAAATACATCCACATCGGCAGGGCCGTGCGGCTGCCTTCCTCGCGGGCGCCCAGGGTGCGCTCCTGGTCGAAGCCGACCCAGGCCGTGGCCACCAGTTCCTGATTGAAGCCGCTGAACCAGGCGTCACGCCGGTCATTGGATGTGCCCGTCTTGCCGGCGAGGTCGGAGCGCCCGAGCGCCAACGCGCGGCGCCCGGTCCCCCGGCGGATCACGTCCCGCATCATGTCGTACATCAGGTAGTCGTTCTCTGCCGTGATGATTCGCGGGGCGTGGGCCTCGCCCGCCAGGAATGCGGGGGTCTCGCTGATCGTCGGCCGCCAGCTTTCAGCGTGGGCCATCATCTCGGCCGCGTCCCGGTATTCCGGAATCTCCTGGCCCGGGCGCGCCGTGGGCAGGTTAGTGTCGACGGGTGGCTCCGGAGTGGCTGTGGCCGAATCCAGCGCGGGTGTCGCGGGACGGCCATCGCCCAGCCACTCATCCGCACAGTTCCGGCAGACGGGCTTGCGGGGCGCCTCGAAGATCACGGTACCCCGCGAGTCGTCGATCCGCTCGATCAGGTAGGGGTCAACCCGGTGGCCGCCGTTCGCAAAGGCGGCGAATCCGGCCGCCATTTCGCGAGGCGCGGCGGCACCGCTGCCCAGGACCATCGTGGGATTGCGAGGCATGACGCTGTCCGGCAGTCCAAAGGGCTTGATATGACGGATCGCCCGACTGATCCCCGTGCGCAGGAGGATGCGGATCGACACCAGGTTCAGCGACTGGACGAGGCCCTCCCGGAAACGGGTGGGCCCGTAGAACCGGCCCGTGTTGTTCTCGGGGCGCCAGACATCCGCATCCGGCCCCGCATTGTCGAAGACGATCGGGCCGTCATTGATGATGGTAGCGGGGTTGAAGCCGCTCTCGAGCCCTGCGGAATACACGAAGGGCTTGAAGGAGGAGCCGGGCTGGCGCTTCGCCTGGACGGCCCTGTTGAATTTGCTGGCGAAGAAGTCATAGCCCCCGGACAACGCGACCGTAGCCCCGTCCATCGGATCAAGCGCCACTAGCGCACCCTGGACAGCCGGCAACTGGGCCAGCAGCCAGCCCCGGTTCAGGGTCCGCAGCACGTACACCACATCGCCCACGGCCACGACGTCAGTCACCTTGGCGGGCGCCGGACCGGTGGTGTCGTCGTCGACGAACGACCGCCATCGCAGGCCGGCCCAGGGCACCTGGGTACTGCCGACGTCGTGGATGAACAACGTCGCCGAGTTGTCACTGCCGAGTTCCGTGACGATGGCGGGATACAGGTCGGGGTGGGTGGGGTAGGCATCGAGCAGCCGCTGAAGGGCCGCCTCCCGGGGCACGTTCTGCGTCGCGCGGCCGAGTGCATCTCGCTCCAGCGGGCCGCGGAAGCCGTGGCGCCGGTCGTATTCCAGCAGCGCCGTGCGGAGGGCGCGATCCGCGGCGCCCTGCAACCCGCTGTCAATGGTCGTCGTTACGCGGTAACCGCCGCTCGTGGCGTCGGGTCCGAACCGCGCTACCATTTCCGCGCGGACCATCTCCGCAATGTACGGGGCATCGAGTTCGACGGAGGGTCCGTGCAGCTTCGATTCCACCGGTGAGGCCATTGCCGCCTCGTAAACCGGCTGGTCCAGATAGTCGAGCTCGAGCATCCGCCGGAGAACATACGCGCGGCGCTCTCTTGCACGCTCCGGATCTGCGACCGGGTTGAGCTGGGAGGGCGCTTTGGGAATGCCGGCCAGGAGGGCGGCCTCGTCCACGGTGAGCTGGTTCAGGCCCTTGCCGAAATACACTTCGGCAGCCGCCGCAATCCCGTAGGCCCGCTGGCCAAGGAAGATCTTGTTGAGGTACAGGGCGAGGATGTCTTCCTTGCTGAAGGCCTGTTCGATCTGGAGGGCCAGCAGAATTTCCTTGGCCTTGCGGACGAACGTGCGCTCGGGCGTCAGGAAGTACGCACGTGCCAGCTGTTGCGTGATGGTGCTGCCGCCCTGCGAACGCTGGCCCGTGAGTACGTAGTTGAACCCGGCCCGGACCAGGCCCTGGTAGTCGAATCCGGGGTGCTCGAAGAAGCGGTCATCCTCGGCGGCCAGGACGGCGTGCACGAGCACTTCCGGGATGTCGGCATAACGCACCGGGATCCGCCGGAACTCGCCCAGCTGCGCAATGAGACGCCCGTCACGGGTATAGATCCGCAGCGGGACCTGCAAGGGCACCTCCTGCATGGCGCGAACCGACGGGAGCCCGGGCGCGAGGTAATACCAAGCCCCGGCGCCAGCTGCTGCCAGAGAAATAAGGACGGTCAGCGCGACGCCGAGCAGCCCGAGAAAAGCCCGGATAAATAATTTCATGCAGAAGCGGGAAAGGTACCTTGCGCGCCCCAAGCGGATTATGCATATTGGCCGCGGTTTTTGGGCAAACCTGCTGAAAGGTGGGGACGCAAAGCCACCGGTCTACGGGACTGCGCGAGGTGCGACGCTGGAATTTCCGGCATCGCGAGGGGTGCAGGGTCCTATGATAGCGGGGCTGCCAGGCGGATGAACGCCACTTGCGTTCACGGTCTGCACCCGTTCGCATTCGATCTCGCCAATGTGCGTGGCTGGCCAGTGTTGGCCGCCATGCCGACCCCGGCCGCTGTCCTGCGGATCGCCGGATTTTGTGTCTCACGGATCGTTATCGCCCCGGCTGGTGAACCGCATCACAGCGCGTTTCTATCGCCGGTGATATATGGTTAAATCGGCTTTGTAACGCGCCGAAGACGTTGTTTGCGCAACCTCTGGAGTTAGAAGGGAAAAGCAGTGCTTTTCGGCTCACGTTCCGGGCCTCTAATAGGCCTTGACATAACGACCTCGTCGATCAAGCTCGTCGAGCTGACGCAGAGTGGCAGAAGCTATCGCGCTGAAAGCTATGCCGCCGAGCCGACGCCGCCGAATTCGATCAACGAGAAAACCATCGTGGATGCGCCCGCTGTCGGCGAAGCCATTCGCCGTGCACTGAAGCGTGCGGGCACCAATTCCAAGGATGCGGCGATCGCCATCAGCGGCGATGCCGCGATCACCAAGATCATCCAGATGCCTCGGCGACTGTCCCAGCGCGAGCTCGAGGGGCAGGTGGAGATCCAGGCTGACCAGTACATCCCGTTCCCGATGGAGGAGGTCAGCTTCGATTTCGAGGTGATGGGCCCCTCCCCGAGCGATCCGGAGATGCTCGACGTGCTGCTCGTGGCCACGCGCACGGAAAACGTTGACCAGCGCAAGGCGGCCGTCGAGGCGGCAGGCCTCATTGCGAAGGTCGTGGATGTCGAGCCCTTCGCCCTGGAAAACGCCTGCCAACTTCTCGCGCACCAGATGCCCGACGGTGGCATACAACACCTGATTGCCATCGTGGACTTCGGCGCCAGCAACACGACCTTCAGCGTGCTTAAGGACATGCGCGTGATCTACACCCGCGACTTCTCCTTCGGCGGCCAGCAGCTGACGGAAGAGATCATGCGCACCTACGGCCTCAGTCTCGAGGACGCGGGCCGCGCGAAGAAGGAGGGCGGCCTCCCCGGCAACTACGAGCCGGAGGTCCTCGTACCCTTCATTGACGACATGACCCAGCAGGTCAGCCGGTCGCTGCAGTTTTTCCTGGCTTCCGGCGGAGGGCGCGAGCAGCCCGACCAGATCCTGGTCTGCGGCGGCTGCGCCAACATTGCCGGAGTCACGGACATGATCGCCAGCAAGGTGGGCATCCCGACGGAAATCGGGGATCCACTCGGGCAGATGAAGATCGCCAGCAAGGCGAAATCCCAGGGAATCCGGCGGGACGCCACCGCCCTCCTGACGGCGTGCGGGCTGGCGTTGCGGAGCTTCGACTGACATGCCAAAAGTAAACCTACTGCCCTGGCGGGCAGAGAAACGGACCAAGAACCGCAACCAGTTCTTCATTGGACTCGGCGCTTCTCTGGTCGCCGCAGGTCTGGCCGTGCTGGCCTCCAATTTCGTCATGGAGGGCATCATCAGCAACCAGAACAGCCGCAATGCACTCCTGAAAACGGAGATTGCGGCGCTCGACAAGCGCATCGCCGAGATACTCGAACTCGAGGCGAAGAAGGAGCGCCTGCTGGCCCGCATGGAAATCATCGAGCAGCTACAGCGCAGCCGCCCCGAGATCGTGCATGTCTTCGACGAACTGGTGCGCACCCTGCCCGACGGCGTGCGGCTGACGTCCATCAAGCAGACCAGCCGCCGCCTCGAGATCAAGGGCGATGCCGAGTCCAATACCCGGGTATCGGCGTTCATGCGCAACATCGACAAGTCGAAGTGGCTGACCCAACCCGACCTGCAGGTGGTCGAGGTGCGCGAGGCCGGCGCAAAGGGCAAGGGCAAAAAGGCCGTGGGGCCCGTTGAGACCGGCGAGTTCGCCCGCCGGTCCTCCCAGTTCACCGTCTCTGCCAGTCAGGTATCCACGGCCGGTGACGAGGAGGTTACGCAATGACTTTCATTGATGACCTGAAGAACCTGGACATCAATGACATCGGCCGGTGGCCGTTGCCCATCCAGGCGTTCTTTATCGTCCTGTTCTTCTTCATCGCAACGATCGGCGCCTTCTGGTTCTTCGTCTGGCAGAACCAGATGCCGCGGCTAGAAACGGCTCAGGCCGAAGAACGGGATCTTCGCACCACCTTCGAGTCCAAGCAGAAGAAGGCCGCCAATTTCAGCAGCTACAAGGTGCAGCTGGCGGAGATCGAGCGCTCATTTGGCACCATGCTTCGCCAGTTGCCCGGCAAGACCGAGATTCCCAACCTGCTGGTCGATATCTCCCAGACAGGCCTCGGCGCCGGGCTCCAGGAGGAGTTGTTCCAGCCCATGGAAGAGGTTCGCAAGGACTTCTACGCCGAGAAGCCGATCAAGATCCGCCTGTCCGGCTCGTATCACGAATTCGGCCAGTTCGTCAGCGAGATCGCGGCGCTGCCCCGGATCGTGACCCTGCACGACATCGAGATCACCCCCAAGACCAAGGACTCCACATTCGACGAGCTGGTGCTAAACGTCACTGCCAAGACCTACCGCTATCTCGACGAGGAAGAGGTGACCGCCGCGGCCGCCGCCGAGGACAGCAAGGCCGGCAAGGGCAGGCAGCGAACCACCCGCGAGACCAGTAAGGGCAACGCGACGCCGAAGCCCAAGGCAAAGACGAAGGCAGCGAAGAAGGGTTGATGGTGATGTTCCCCTCTGCAAGGACAATTTCGGGTCTCCTGCTTGCCGCGGTTGTCGTGGCCGGCTGCGGCAGCAGCCAATCCGATCTGGAACAGTACATAGACAAGACCAAGGCCCGGCCGGGCGGCCGAATCGACCCTCTGCCCCAGGTGAAGCCTTACGAGACCTTCGCCTACGAAGCCGGCAACCTGCGCTCACCTTTCGTGCCGGACCGGCCGGCGGGTCGGGCGGGAGCCGGCGGGCCGCGGCCCGAGGCTGCGCGGCCGAAGGAGTACCTGGAGCAGTTCCCCATCGACACGCTGGAGATGGCCGGCACGATCAGCCAGGGCAACAGCACGTACGGGCTCGTACAGACGCAGGACGGCCTCCTGCACAAGGTCCGGCCCGGAAACTACATCGGCCAGTACGACGGCCGCGTGGTTGGGGTAACGCCCTCCGAGATCCAGATCGAAGAGCTGGTGCCTGATGGCATCGGTGGCTTCTACAAGCGATCGGCAGCGATCGCCCTCAACAATTGACAGGGCCGGCGCCAATGGCCGGTTGCCGACACAGGACAGTTTGGGAGTACGGGATGATGAGCACGACCAGGGGCAATGACGGACGCGGAACGCCAGGCAGGTGGGTGACTGCCGCGGGCCGTGGCCTCGCAGCAGTGATCACGGGGCTGACGCTCGTGGTCACCGGCATCCCGGCGGCCAGCGCACAGGGTGCGCCAGCCACCGCCAACCAGCTGCAGGACATCCAGGTACAGCCGATCGCAGGTGATCGCATTGAATTGCGGCTGATCACCTCCGGTCCCGCACCGGCGCCCCTGGCCTTCACCATCGACAATCCCGCACGCATCTCGCTGGATCTTCAGGGCACGTCGCTGGGGCTGTCGTCCCGGCGCAAGGACGTCAAGATGGGGCCCCTCGACACGGTGCTCGCCGCCGAGGCCGAGGGCCGCACCCGCGTGGTGCTCAACCTCGACCGCATGGTTCCCTACCAGACCCGCGTCGAAGGCAATGCCGTGATCGTTACGCTGGGCGCTGCCCCTATGGCCGACGCGTCGGCGCCGACCTTCCCGGCTGCTGCCCCGGCGGCCACGACCGCCGTGGCCAGTGCCGCCCCGGCTGCCGGCCGACGCATCAACAACCTGGACTTTCGCCGCGGCGACAACGGCGGTGGCCGGGTGATAGTCACCTTGTCGGATCCGGGCACGCCCGTGGATGTGCGCAAGGAAGGCGACCGAATCGTCCTTACGTTCAGCGGCGCAACCCTCCCGGACAGCCTGCTGAAGCGCCTGGACGTCACGGATTTTGCCACCCCCGTGAACCTGATCGAGGCTGGTCGCACCCCATCGGGCGCCCGGGTCAGCATTGCCGCCAAGCTGCCCTTCGAGGAACTCGCCTACCAGTCGGACAATATCTTTACCGTCGAGGTATCGCCGGTCGTCAAGCCAGAAATCGCGGCCAAGCCGACGCTCTTCAGCCCCGACCATGAGTACACCGGCGAGCGCCTGACCCTGTCCTTCCAGGACATCGAGACCCGCGCAGTGCTCCAACTGCTGGCTGACGTCAGTGGCCGCAACATCGTGGTTTCCGACACGGTTCAGGGCAATGTCACGCTCCGCCTCCAGAACGTTCCCTGGGATCAGGCGCTGGACATCGTCCTCGCGACCAAGGGCCTCGACATGCGCGAGAACGGGGGAGTAATCATCGTGGCGCCAGCGGACGAGATCGCCGCCCGCGAGAAGGCCGACCTGGAAGCCCGCAAGGAAATCCGGCAGCTCGAGCCGTTGTTGTCCGAATATGTCCAGGTCAATTACGCCAAGGCGTCTGACCTCGCGGAACTCATGCGCGGTTCCAAGGGCAATTCACTGTTGTCTGACCGCGGTTCCGTCGCGATCGACGAGCGCACCAACACACTGCTCGTGCAGGATGTCGCGGAGCGGATCTCCGAGATCCGGCGCCTGGTCGGCACCCTGGACATACCGGTCCGCCAGGTGCTGATCGAATCGCGAATCGTAATCGTGCGTGACGACTTCAGTCGCGACCTGGGTATTCGGTGGGGCGTCACGGCTGTGAAGGACACGTCTGATGGCCTCATTGCCATCACCGGCTCCGGTGCCGGCGCCGACACCATCGTCAATTCCGGGATTGATAACATCAACAACACGGGCTCGCCATTCCCGGTGCAGGTACCGGCCCAGAGTGAACGCTACAACGTCAACCTGCCAGTGGCGAATCCGGCCGGCCAGCTTGCCCTGGCCCTGCTGAACGACGACTACCTCGTGGACCTCGAGCTGTCGGCCCTCCAGGCCGAGGGCCGGGGCGAGGTCGTCTCCTCGCCACGCGTGATCACGGCGAACCAGAAGGAAGCGTCCATCCGCCAGGGTGTCGAGATTCCCTACCAGGAGGCCGCCTCGAGCGGCGCCACCACCACCCAGTTCAAGGAGGCTGTGCTGAGCCTGACGGTGACCCCGCAGATCACGCCGGATGACCGCATCATCCTTGACCTGGAAGTCACCAAGGACAGTGTCGGCGCGGTCGTCACCAACGAGCGCGGCGGCTCCGTGCCAAGCATCGACACCCGGGCCATCCAGACGCAGGTGCTCGTGAACAACGGGCAGACTGTCGTGCTGGGCGGCATCTACGAGACTGAGGAGTCCGAGGACTACACCAAGGTGCCGTTCCTCGGCGATATCCCGGGGGTTGGTGCATTCTTCCGCTCCACCCGCAAGGTGTCGAACAAGTCGGAACTGCTGATCTTCGTGACACCGAAGATCCTCAAGGAAGGTTCCAACATCTACTAACGCCGTATTCATTTCAGCGAAGGTTCCCGTGGGGCGGACTTGCTGCCGGGAACGTGGTGAGGAGTTATCGTGTTGAAGAAATTTATTTCACTGTGCCTGGTCGTGGCGTCTGCCGCGCTCGTGTCCTGCGGCGGTAGCGGCAATACCATTACGGGGCCTGGTGGTGGTGGGGGAAACGCCGATGTCGCGACCGTACAGCTGGTGACGAGTTCACCCACGCTGAATGCTGACGCGTCGGGCAACACCAAGGTAACGATCACGGCCATTGTCAAGAACGCGGGCAACGCGATCTTGGAGGATGTGCCGGTTTCATTTACCACCTCTTCCGGCTCCATCACTGTTACGAAGCCCACC
>JBDSWH010000299.1:0-4365 GCA_039926785.1 Gammaproteobacteria bacterium | reverse complement strand
GCTTCCGGTGCGTTTCCTCCAGCATGTCGATGAAGTCGATGATGATGATCCCGCCCAGGTTGCGCAGCCGGAGTTGACGGGCGATGGCCACCGCCGCTTCCAGGTTGGTCCGGAAGATGGTGTCCTCCAGGTTCCGGTGGCCCACGTAGCCACCGGTATTCACATCGATGCTGGTCAGCGCCTCCGTCTGGTCGATGACGAGCGAGCCGCCTGACTTGAGGTCCACCTTGCGCTGGAGGGCCTTCTGGATTTCGTCATCGATGCCGTACAGGTCGAAGATGGGCCTGGGGCCGGGGTAGAGCTCGATGCGCCCTGCCAGTTCGGGCATGACGCTGGCGGCGAACTGCCGCAACTCATCGCAGGCCCGGGCATCGTCGATCCGGACCTTCTGCGTCTCCGGGTTCGCGAGGTCGCGCAGTACGCGGATGGCAAGCGGCAGGTCGTGATGGACCAGCGAGGGAACCGGTGCCTTCTGCGCCTGGCGCCACACCACCTCCCAGAGGCGATCCAGGAACTCCACGTCGGCACGCAGCTGCTTCTCCCCAATCCCTTCGGCGGCGGTCCGGACGATGTAGCCGTGCCGCGGACTGGCCCCGGTCAGATCCGTCATGAGGTGCTTCAGGCGGTTGCGTTCCGATTCGGCCTCGATCCTGCCGGAGACCCCGAGCGTGGTTTCCCCAGGCATCAGGACCAGGTACCGGGACGGCATCGTGATGAACGTGGTGAGGCGGGCGCCCTTGGTACCCAGCTGGTCCTTGACCACCTGGACCAGCACGATGTCGCCCTCGCGCAGCAGATCCCGGATGCTGGTTTCCTGCCCCGGCGCCATGGGCGAAGCACCCGGCGGCGGAAGCACGTCCGAGGCGTGCAGGAAGCCGGTGCGGGCCAGGCCGATCTCCACGAAGGCGGCCTGCATTCCCGGCAGGACGCGAGCGACGCGACCCTGGTAGATGTTGCCCGTGAGGCCCCGTCGGGACGTGCGTTCGATCTGCACTTCCCGGAGCGCGCCGCCGTCGATGACGGCCGCCCGCACCTCCCGGGCCGTGAGATTGATGAGGATCTCCTCGGTCACAGCAATTCGCAACCAAACAGGGCGAGGAGGCGCGCCGTCTCGAAGAGCGGTAGCCCCATGACACCGGAATAACTGCCCCGGAGGTCGGCGATGAACTGGGCGCCGCGGCCCTGGATGGCATAGGCACCCGCCTTGTCGGCGGGTTCGCCGGTGCACCAGTAGGCGGCGATCTCCTCGGGCGCCAGCGCCCGGAAGGTGACTTCGCTTCGACTGAGTTCGACCCGCTCGCGATGCCCGTCGGCAACTGCCACCGCGGTGAACACGGAATGCGTGCGACCCGACAGCCGGCTGAGGATCCGGGTCGCATCCGGCAGGTCGAGGGGCTTGCCGAACAACTCCGCGCCCAGGGCCACCGACGTATCGGCGGCAACCACGGGTACGGCCGGGTCAGTCCGCAGGGCCACGCCGGCCAGCGCCTTGGCGGATGCCAGGCGGCAAACCAGGTCGGGGGCGTTTTCGCCGGGCCTGGGGTCCTCGTCGACGGCGACTCCCAATACCGCAAACCGGACACCCAGCTGGGTCAGGAGCTCCTGCCGGCGGGGCGACGCGGAGGCGAGATAGACGAAGGGGCTCACGGGGCTGGGGGTGTCCTGTCGGTCAGGCCTTGTGGTAAGGATGGCCCTTGAGGATGGTCCACGCGCGGTACAACTGCTCGACGACCATCACGCGCGCCAGGCCGTGCGGCAGCGTCATCGCGGACAGGGACCAGGACTGGTTGGCCCGCGCCGTTACCTCTTCCGCCAGGCCCTCGGGGCCGCCGATGACAAGCACCACGGACGGCTGGTGGTTTTGCCACCGCTCAAGCTCGCGCGCCAGCTCAGGCGACGACCAACCCCGGCCCCGCTCGTCGAGAGCGACGACGAAATCACCCGCCTTGAGGCGCTGCAGGATGCGCTGCCCTTCCTTGGCTTTCGCGATCGCCGGATCGCCCCCCGAGGAGCGCAACGACAGGGGAATCTCCACCAGCTCCGGCTTCAGGTGCGCCGGCAGACGGGCGAGGTACAGGGCGACGGCATCGCGGACCCAGTCTTCCGGGCGGGTACCGATCACCACCAGCCTGATCTTCATGCGTGCGTCTGCCAAGTCCCCGCCGGACGGGGCCGAGAATCATACACGCCAAACTCCCGTGGCCCGGCTGGCCCCCACGGACCGACCGGGGGGCTCAGGCCGTGGCGGCGGCTCCCATGTCCCAAAGGCTTTCCAGTTTGTAAAACTCCCGGGCCTTCGGCTGCATGATGTGCACGATCACGTCCGCGAGGTCGACGAGCACCCACTCGCCGCTGCCAGTGCCTTCGACACCCAGCGGTTTGCAACCGGCCTCGGAGGCCCTCTGCACCAACCGGTCGGCGATGGATTTGACGTGGCGATCCGACGTGCCGCTGGCCACGACCATGTAGTCCGCGATCGTGGTGAGCTGGCGCACGTCCAGCACCTTGACATCGCGGGCCTTCAGATCCGCCAGCGCGTGCTCGGCAAGCGCCAGCAGTTGCTTACTGCGCACTAGTTAGTGCCTCCCTTGAATTGGCATGGATGGATTGGCATAGATGTGGGTCTTTGCGATGAGTTCAAGTACGGCGTCCGGCACAAGAAAACGGGGATCCCCACCGGCGGCCACCAGGTCGCGGATGGCCGACGACGAAATTTCGAGCTGGGTGACATCCCGCAGCAGCACGCGCCCGGCAGGGGACTGGGTAAGATCGTGGCCATCCTTCGCGGCACGGGATTGGAGCAGCGCACCGACTTCGCCGTCCGGAAGCTGCCCCACGCCCGGGCGGCGCGCCACCACGATGTGGGCCAGGTCAGGGATTTCGCGCCAGCGATGCCAGGTGGGGAGCCCGAGGAAGGCATCGAGCCCCAGCAGGAGGCACAGCGGCTGGTCACCCACTTCCTCCCGCAGACTGGTCAGCGTGTCGGCCATGTAGGAGGGACCGGGGCGACGGAGTTCGCGCCCGTCGACGCGGAACCCCGGCAGGTCCTCGAGGGCTGCCTCGAGCATGCGCAGTCGCAAAGCCTCCGGTGCCACGGTCGGCGGCCGATGGGGTGGCAAACGGGAAGGGACGAAGCGGACTTCGGTCATGCCAAGAGCCGTCATCAGCTCGTGGGCCGTCCGCAGATGGCCCACATGAATGGGATCGAAAGTGCCGCCAAAAATGCCGACGGGTTGCTGCGGCATCAGGTCAGCTCGGCTCCCTTGAGTGGGCAGCCAGCGAGGGCCAGCGTGAGTTCGAGCAAGGCGTTCCAGGGCTCACCGGTACGGGCGCCCTTCACGATCTGGTCGGCACGGCCCGCCATCCGCAGCAGGCGGCGGAGACTGCCTGGCTTGTGATGACGCAGTGCGCGGACATACAGATCGGACCGGGACTGCCAGACGCCGGCGCCCTGCACGGCCTGGGCGACGGAACCCTCGCGCCCCGCGCGAACGCCCGCATCGACCAGCACCAGCGTTTCCCGGACCAGCGACCACAGGACCAGGGCCGCGGCAATGCCCTCCTCCCGCAGACCACCCAGTACCCGGACGGCCCGCTCCGCATCGCCGGCGAGCGCCGCGTCGCCCAGCTGGAACACGTCGAAGCGCGCGCCGTCGGCGACGGCGGCACGAATCTGCTCCACATCGAGGGTGGCGCCCGCGGAATGGAGCAGCGCCAGTTTGTGGATTTCCTGCTGGGCAGCCAGCAGGTTGCCCTCCACCCGGGCGGCCAGCAGTTCCAGACCCTCCGGCTGGCAGTCGAGACCAGCTGCGCGGAAGCGCTGCGCGATCCAGCGGGGCAGGTCGGCGAGCGCCGGCGGGCGGGTCTCGACCCAGACACCCGCCTTGGTCAGTGCACCGGCCCAGGCGGATTCAGCGATCTTGCGCGGGAGCGCCGGTGTGATGATCACCACGGTGTTGCCGTCCGGCGCGCGCGCCGCCAGCTGGCGCATCGCGCGCGAGCCTTCGTCGCCGGCGTTAGGCGTGGGCAGGCGGATCTCGACGAGCTTGCCGGCGGAAAACAGTGAGAGATTGCGCAGGGACGCCGTGACCGTGTCCCAGGTGAAGGAGCGTTCGGCGACGTGGGCTTCCCGTTCCTCGCAGCCGCTGGCGACCGCGGCGGACCGTAGGGCGTCGACGACTTCATTGACCAGCAGGGGCTCGTCGCCGGAAACCAGGTAGATGGGGACCAGCGGCGTTGCCGAAAGGGGCCCGTGCAATTGCGCCAGCAGCCGCTCGGAGGTGAGCTTCATGCGGCGACTCGTGGGCGCCGTGGTGGTCGGGCTATGGGCCGAGCTGTTGCCAGTCGATGGACTCCTCTTCGAGT
>JBDSWH010000298.1:0-5987 GCA_039926785.1 Gammaproteobacteria bacterium | reverse complement strand
CGACGCGCCAACCAGCAGCGCGCCGAAGATGTCCTGGACGGCGGCGTCGTAACCGTAGGTGGACAAGAGACTCAGGCGGTCGTCGGCGGCGAGGCCGAGATTCCGCGACCACGTCCGCACCCAGTGCAGTACGTTGCGGTGGGTCTGGGGCACGCCCTTCGGCCTGCCGGTACTTCCGGAGGTGTAGAGCAGATAGGCCAGCGCGTCGGGAGTGGCAGGCGGCGACGAGAGCCCGGAAGCGGCAGGCAACCTGTCCCGCTCCAGCAGCGCCAGGTCCGAAGCGGCGAGTGCCCCGGGCCAGTCCGGCGCCGAGCGGTCCGTCACCACGACCCGGACTCCTGCGTCCCGGATGATCTGCCCGAGCCGCTCCGGTGGCGCCAGCGGGTCGAGCGGCACATAGGCAGCGCCCGCCTGCAGCACGCCGAGGATGCCAGCGACCTGCTCCGCCCCATGGCCAAACCAGAGCCCGACCCGGTCGCCGGGGCGGACTCCGGAACGGGCCAGCGCCGCGGCAATGGCTGCCGCTTCGCGGGCCAGTGCGGCGTAGTTCCAGTTGACGGCGGGACCGCGCAAACCCGCGGGTGCGCTGACTGCCAGCGCATCCGGTCGCCCCGCCACCTGCGCCGCGAACGCGGTGCTGATGCACGGAGTGAGCGCGCCGGGCACCACGAACGGCTCGGCGGTATCCGCCTGCCGTGAACAGGCCGGGGAAAATGGCAGCGCCGTCAGCGTCTCCCCGGGCAGGGCAACGAAACCTGCCAGGACCACTCCGTAATCGTCGAGAAGGCGCGCGATGGACTCCACGGCGAACAGGTCGCTGCTGTATTCAACGGTAATGGCGAGCCCTGCATCCGTCGTGGCGAGTGACACACTCAGGTCGAACTTGGCGGTCTGGCGGGGAATCGCCACCGGCCGCACCTCGAGGCCCTCGAGTTCCAGCGGCACGGCCGGTTCGCTGTGCAGGTTGAACAGCACCTGGAACAGCGGCGTGCGGCTGGTGCTGCGCGGAGGCTGCAGGGTCTCCACCAGCAGCTCGAACGGCACGTCGGCGTGCTCGTAGGCCGCCAATGTCATGTCGCGGACGCGACGGAGCAGATCCCGGACTGTCGGATTGCCCCGCAGGTCGGTGCGCAGCACCAGCGTGTTGATGAAGAATCCGACCAGCCCCTCGAGCTCGCGGCGGGTACGGCCGGCGATGGGCGTGCCAACGACCACATCCTCGGTCCCAGCGACGCGGGCCAGCAGGACGTCAAAGGCCGCCAGCAGCACCATGAACAACGTGCACCCCTCGGCGCGGGCCAGGGTGCGCAGGGCTTCCTGCAGTCCGGCGGGCAGCGTGCGCGACAGGCGGGCGCCGCGCTGGACCGGCAGGTTGGCGCGCGGCCTGTCGGTCGGCAGCTCGATAAACGGCGGCGCTCCGCGGAGCTGCGCCTGCCAGTAATCCAGCTGCCGCACCAGGCTGCCGCCGGCGAAGCCGTCACCAGCCAGTGCCCGCCGCTGCTCGCGGGCGTAGGCGGCGTAGTCTCCCTCAAGTGGCGGGAGCACGGCCGTCGCGCCCCGGAGGCCCGATACGTACAGGCGAGACAGTTCCCGGCTGATCACGCCGAAGGACCAGCCGTCGGCCACGATGTGGTGGATGACGAGGACGAGCGTGTGGACTTCGGGCCCGACGGTGACCAGCAGCGCGCGCGCGAGCGGTCCCTTGCCCAGGGAGAAGGGCAACTCCGCGAATTGGCCCGCCAGTTCGTACATCGCGTCACCCGCACCGGCGTTAACCCGCTCCAGCGGCAGGCCAGTCGCCGCGGTGATCACCTGCAAAGGTTCGCCGTCCAGGTCCGTGAAGTGCGTGCGCAGGCTGGCATGCCGTGCAACCAGGGCGTCCAGGGCAGACTGCAGCGCGTGCTCGTCCAGCGCGCCCCGCAGCTCGAATCCCCAGGCCAGGTGATACGCCGGATTGCCAGGCAGCAGTCGATCGAGAAACCAGAGCCGCTGCTGGACGAGGGACAGCGGGGCCGTGTTTCCGCGCAGCGACGCCGCCGGTTGTGCCTGCCCTCCTGCGTCCACCGCCGCAGCGGGTAACAACGCCGCGAGCCCGCGCACGGTCGGCGCCTCAAACACCGCCCGCAGCGGCAGCACCATGCTCAAATCCGTCCGAACCCGGGCCACCAGCCGCGTCGCGAGCAGCGAGTGTCCACCCCGTGCAAAGAAGTCGTCGTCCAGCCCGACCGCCACGCTCAATAGCTCACGGAAAATCACAAGCAGGGTTGCCTCGGCCGCCGAAGGCGCCGCGACTGCCCCGGCGGAATTTCCCGTCGGGGCACTCGCGGCGCCGACTATTGGCAGCGCTAGGCGATCGACCTTGCCATTTGCCGTCAGCGGCAGGCCGGACAGCCACACGAAATGGGAGGGCAGCATCCAGGCCGGCAGTACCTGGCGGAGTGACTGAATCAAGACCGCATCCGCCACAGGCGCATCGCGGGCGACCAGATAGGCGACGACGCGGGGGTCGCCGGCGATCTCCCTGAGGACCACCACGGCCGCGCTGATTTCCGGCAGTGTCAGCAGTTGGAACTCGATCTCGCCCGGCTCGAGGCGGAAGCCCCGCACTTTCAGCTGACAATCGGTGCGGCCGAGGACGTCAAGCCGCCCGTCGGCGCGCCACCGCGCGCGATCCCCGGTACGGTACATACGGACTGTCCCCAGCCCGCTGGCAACAAATGGATCCGGCCGGAACCGTTCGGCCGTGAGCGCGGGACGACCGTAATATTCCAGGGCCAGGCCGTCACCGCTGATCCACAATTCCCCCCGCGCCCCGACGGGCACTGGCTGCAGATGGTCGTCGAGGACGTAGCAGCGGGTGTTGGCGATCGGACGGCCGATGCTGACGGGACCGGGCTCGTCGGCAACGCGCTCCACGCAGGACCAGACCGTGGTTTCCGTCGGTCCGTAGAGATTCCAGACCTGGGCGCCCCGGGCCAGCAATTGCGAGGCCAGGCCCCGGTCCAGCGCCTCGCCCCCGCACAGCAGCCGCAGTCCCCCCCGCCCTTCCCATCCGGCCGCGATGAGGTTCCGCCACAACGCGGGCGTCGCCTGCATGACGGTAATCGCCAACCTGTCGACCAGGGCGATCAGCCGGTGGGGATCGCGGACTTGGTCCTCGCTGGCGATCACCGAGGTCGCACCGATGGTGAGCGGAAGGAGGAGTTCCAGCACGGCGATGTCAAACGCCAGGGTGGTTACCGCCAGCAACCGGTCGGCGGGCACGAGCCCGGGTGTAACCGCCATGCTGGCCAGCAGGTTGACGACAGCCCGCTGGGGCACGAGCACGCCCTTGGGCTGGCCGGTGGAGCCGGAGGTGTAGATCAGGTAGCAAGGCGATTCCGGGTCAGCCGGCGTGGCATTGACGAGAGGCACGGCCGCAGCGGCGGAATCTATATCGAGTACGGTTCCGTGAAACGCCGGCAGGCGTTTGGCGCATCCCGACGACGTCAGCACCACCCGGGCCTTGGAGTCCTCGAGCAGGAAGGCCAGGCGCGCGGGCGGGTGGGTCGCGTCCAGCGGCACGTAGTGGCAGCCCGCGCGAAGCACAGCGAGCACCGCCGCGAGCATGTCCGGTGAGCGCTCGAGGCAAAGGGCCACCGGTGCGGATTTCGTGGCGCCCGCCGCGACCAGGCGCGCCGCCAACTGCCCCGCGCGGTCGGCCAGCTCCGCGTACGTGAGGAGGCTACCCGCGCCCTCGACCGCCGTGGCGGCCGGCGTTCGCGCCGCCTGGGCGGCAAAGAGCCCGTACACGTCCGTCACGGGGACAGGCGACGGCGCCGGCTGCCATTCCACCAAGTGGCAGTGCAGGTCATGGGCAGACTGCACAGGCAAGGCCGTGATGGCCGCGGCCGGATCAGCCGCGATCGCCCCGAGGAGAGTCTCGAAACCCGTGGCCAGGCGCTCGATCGTGCCGCCATCGAAGAGGTCTGTCGCGTACTCCAGACCGAGCCACAGCCGGCCCTCGAATTCCGCCACCGACACACCGAGGTCGTGGCGGGCCCGGTCGCCCGATGCGATCTCGGCAGGCGCCACGCGGAGTTCGCCGAACCGGTGCGCCTCCCAGGGCGCGTTCTGCAGGACGAACAGCACCTGGAAGACGGGCGAGTGGGCGAGGTTGCGCGCCGGCTTCAGGACTTCCACCAGTTTCTCGAACGGCAGATCCTGGTGATCGAAGGCCGCCAGGGCCGTCGACCGTACCTGGCGCAGCAGCTGACGGAACGTGTCCGCGCCGTCAAGGCGGGTGCGTAGCGCCAGCGTGTTCGCAAAGAAGCCGACGAGGCCTTCCAGCTCCGTGCGGCGCCGGCCGGCAATCGGCGTACCCACCACGATGTCCTGCTGACCGGACCAGCGGGCGAGCAGCAGGTTGAACGCCGCAAACAGCAGCATGAAGAGCGTTACGCCCTCCGTCGTCGCCAGCTTGGCAAGCCGCGTCGTGAGTTCGGGTGACAGCGCAGACCCCAGCCGGTTTCCCCGGTAGCTTTGCAGTCGCGGACGCGGGCGGTCGAGGGGCAGGTCAAGGAGCACAGGTGCGCCGGCCAGGTGCTCGCGCCAGAACGCCGCCTGGCGCTCGAGTTCCGGGCCCGCGAGCCAGTCCCTCTGCCACACCGCGAAGTCGGCGTATTGCACGGGCAGATCCGGCAGCCGCGGCGCCTTGCCCTGCGCCAGAGCATCGTAGGCAGACGCCAGGTCACGGAACAGGATCCCGGAGGACCAGGCATCCGACACGATGTGGTGGCAGACGAGCAGCAGCACGTGATCGTCGGCCGCCAGCTCCACCAGGAACACCCGGAGCAATGGCCCCTCCCCAAGGTCGAAGGCGTGGCCGGCCAGCCGGCCCAGCAACTGCCGCAGGGCCTCCTCCGCCGCGCCCGGGAACTCCGGACCGGTTGTGGGGGCAGGCACACGCTCCAGCGGCACGCTCAGGTGACTCGCCACGTACTGCACGATTTCGCCGGCGCGCATGCCGAATGTGGTGCGCAGCGCTTCGTGCCGGGCAACAACCAGGCCCACGGCCTGTTCCAGGAGATGCGCGTTCAGCGGTCCGCTGAGGCGCACCGGTAGCCGCACGTTCCAGGCGGCACCGGTACTCTCCAGCTGCTCGAGGAACCACAAGCGCTGCTGGGCAAAGGACGCGGGAAAGACGTAACGTTCTGCCGCCGCGGGAGTGCCGAATCCGGGCTGCGCGTTCATCGGACGTCGCCCCGGTCAGGACGGCGCGGCAACCGGCGGATGGCCGTGGGCTTCGGCGCCGCGGCCCGCAGCCGCTCCTCCACCCGGCGGGCGAGCGCACGGACCGTGGGCGCCTCGAACACGCTGACCAGCGGCAGCTCGACGCCAAAGCGAGCTGCGATCGCTGCGATGAGCCGGGTGCCCATGAGCGAGTGGCCGCCGGCCGCGAAGAAGTCGTCATCGGGACCCAGATCGTCGCGCCCAAGCAGCGCGGCCCACAGGTCCTGAAGCAGGAGGATCGTGGGGCTGTCGCCGGACTCGCCCTCGTCCGGCGTCGGGACAGGAGATGGCACCGAAATGAGGGCAAGCGCGGGGGGGGGCCTCTGCGGAGACGGCGCGGGAACCGTCCGCAGCAACTCCTCCAAGGGTCGGTCCGGTGCGGCGGCCGCGGCCTGAAGCAGGTCCGTGAAGTGATCGAGCAGACCGTGAATGACATCCGCTCCGTACAGGCCCGTGCGCCACGCCAGGGCGAGCGCAAGCTCGCCGCCTTCCTCTGCGGCGTGCAGGTTCAAATCGAACTTGGCCGTGTCGCTTGCCACGGTCTCCGCGGTCACGTCGACTCCGGCCAGCACCAGTGGCTGGCGTGGCTGGTTGTGCAGGGCGAAGAACACCTGCACCACCGGGCTGTGCGCAAGCGAGCGCGGCGGGTTCAACGCCTCGACGAGTTTCTCGAAGGGCACGTCCCCGTGCTCGAAAGCCTGCAGCGTCGTGTGACG